>JBOGGK010000390.1:0-14832 GCA_050744045.1 Acidimicrobiales bacterium
GTCTTGGGGGGCGATGCTTTATGAAGCCCTTGCTGCTGCCGAGCAGGCGTGCGATGCGGGTGTCGACTGCGAGGTGGTGGACCTTCGCACCCTCTGGCCGGTCGACATCGACGCGATCGTGCAAAGCGTCGAGAAAACGGGCAGGGTCGTCGTCGTGCACGAGGCGCCGAAGACCTGCGGGTTTGGCGCGGAGCTTGTGGCGCTGATCACCGAGAAGGCGTTCTCTTGCCTCGAAGCGCCGCCCGTGCGTGTGTGCGGGTTCGATACACCCTTCCCGTACACGCACGAGAACGAGTACCTACCGCTCGCGCACCGGATCTTGCCGGCGCTCGTCGAGACTGCGGGATTTTGAGCTTAGGTCGGGAGAGAAGTCGGGAGAGAAAAAGAGATGGCGCGCTACGAGTTCAAGCTGCCCGACGTGGGTGAGGGGGTCACCGAAGGCGAGATCGTCGGATGGTTGGTGCGGCCGGGAGACGTCGTCTTGGACGATCAGCCCGTCGTGGAGGTGATGACCGACAAGGCCACGGTCACCATCACAGCGCCGAAGGCCGGAGTCGTGGTCGAGACACGCGGCCGAATCGGCGAGATCGTGAAAGTGCACTCGGTGCTGGTGGTCTTCGACCTGGGGGATGACCCCGTCCACGCAGCGCATCCCCACGGCGCTGGGGCTCCGGCGAAGGCCGATGACGAGTCCCCGGCGCTCGCCGTCGGCCATATCGAAGACGCCCTCCCCGTGATGAATCCCCCGGCGCCGCGCCGAGGCGGGGCCGAGGCGGCCGCACCGTATTTCAACGAGAAGCCGCTCGCGACTCCCGCGACGCGAAAGCTGGCGCGCGACAGAGACGTCGATCTGCGGCGGGTCCCGCCCACCGGTCCGTCCGCGCGTGTGACCCGGCGAGACGTCGAGTCGTTCTCCCCGGCGATGCCCTCTCTCGAGAGGGTGCCGGCGAGCGCGCCTCTCGGTGCTCGGTCCCCGTCCGAGCGCGACCCGTCGCGCGAGGAGCGCGTCCCTCTGGTGGGGCTCCGCCGCAAGATCGCGCAGAAGATGGCGCGCTCGGTGACGACGGCCGCGCACTTCACGTTCGTCGAGGAGTGCGACGTCAGCGCGCTTAAATCACTCCGCGCGCGCCTCATCACGGCGGCCTCGGAGAAGGGGGTCAAGCTCAGCTTTTTACCCTTCGTCGTGAAGGCCGTGGTCTCGGCGCTGAAAACGTATCCGATCCTTGGCACGACCCTCGACGAGGAGACGAACGAAATCGTCTTCCACCACCGGTACGACATCGGGATCGCGACGGCGACGGAGGCGGGCCTCATCGTGCCGGTCGTGAAGAGCGCGGAGAAGCGGAGTCTGCTCGGCATCGCGCAGGAGATCGAGCGACTCTCCGAAGACGCGCGCTCGGGCAGAGTCAAGATCGAGGATCTCCACGGGTCGACCTTCACCATCACGTCGCTCGGCGCCCAAGGGGGCCTCTTCGCGACGCCCATCATCAATTTCCCCGAGGTCGCCATCCTAGGCGTCCACCAGATGAAGACCAAACCGGTCGTGCGGGGTGGGCAGATCGTCATCGGCGACGTGATGCTCCTGTCGCTGTCGTTCGATCACCGCGTCGTGGACGGTCATGTCGGGGCCGCGTTCGCCTATGAGATCATCGAGGCGCTGGAGAACCCGGAGCGGATGTTCCTGGAGATGGCCTGAGCCTGGGATCACGGAGCGCCGGAGCCCGATGTGAGCGCGAAGCGGTGGTTTGTGGGCGCTGGGGTACTCGACGCCGGCATGAATTCGCGCCGCGTGGAGCGCGCGGAGGTCACGAAGGTTGACGAGCGGCCTGCGCACCGGCACGATTTCGCGATGCGTTTGCTTGCGGTGCTCGCGATGTGCGCCGTCCTCGGGTCGTCGTCGTCTCCGGTGCTCGCGGCGGATGAGGGAGGGCCCGCGGCGACGCCGGCTCCGGGCGCGGATCAGATTCAGTTCGCCGCGCGCGAGCACGATCTCGGCTATCGAGCGTATCTCGACCACGACTACGACGAGGCGGCCACACACTTCGAGAACGCGTTCTTCGCGGCCCCCAATCCCGCGGAGCTTCGGAGCGCGATTCGCGCGCGCCGCGATGCAGGAGAGCTCGCGCGGTCCGCGACGCTCGCGGCGATGGGCGAGAGCCGTTATTCAGGCGACGCCGCGATGAGCAAGCTCGCCGGTGACTCGATCGCGGCGGCCCGCCCGCACGTATACGAGGTGCACATCTCATCGGACGAAGACTTCACCGTGGCGGTCGACGAGAAAATCGTCGCCGTTCAGAGAGCGAAGGAGACGCGCGTTTTCCTCGTGCCCGGCTCGCACGAGGTCCTCGTGACGTGGTCGGACGATCAGACCGCGCGCGTCCCGGTGGAGGCCAAGGCCGGCCAGAGCCAAGTACTGCGCCTCGATCCCCCTGCTCGCGCGCCGGCCAAGGTTCCCGTCGCCCCGCCGGCTCCCGCCCCGCCGGCTCCCGCCCCGCCGGCGACCCCGCCGGCGAGGTTGCTGCCGGCGGCACGTCGGCCTGCCTTCAACCCGCTGTCCGTAACCTTTGTTTCGCTGCACCGGGGCTGGGCGCTGGGTACCGTCCCATGCCAGAGAGCCGGCCAGTGTGCCGCCTTGCGTTCGACAGACAACTCGGGCAAGACGTGGTCGGCGGCGCCGGTGCCGGTTGGGCTGAGAACGCTAGCCGACCACAAGATTGATGGACGACCCGAGCTCGAGGCCCTTCCAGGCGTGCTCGAGGTCCGTTTTGCCGACCCGAGCGACGGGTGGATATCCGGTGGCCTGACGGTGGGCCAGACTTTTGAACCCTTGCTGTGGGCGACCCACGACGGAGGGGCCACCTGGCGCCGCCAGCCTGTGTTACCTGGAATGGCATATGGGACCGGGCCGTTGATGGACGTCGAAGCAGCAGGTGGGACCGTGTATGCCCTCGTTCCCGGCCGGCAAGGCGCGCACCTCGATGCTTCCGCTATGGGCAGGAACTACTGGCGCCCTGTCCCCACTCCTCGGCTACCCTGGCCCGCCGGGGGCGCCCAGCCGACCGGGAGCATTGTGCTGCACGGAGGTGCCGGCTGGCTGGTGGTGGGCAACGACCGGGGCGTGACGGGTAGTGCCCGTATGTTGCCCGACGGCCAGTGGACGGCGTGGAGCCCACCGTGCGAGAACGTGGGCAACACCTACTCGGTCCCGGCCGCTTCGGCCGTCGCCAACCTGGTGGCGGTCTGCCAAATGGGCGGTTTTGCCAGTCCCCTGTCGGCCAGTGCTCCTGCCGGAGCCAGCATCGGGTCCAGCTGGCTCTACTTTTCCTACGACGGCGGTTACCGCTTCATCGCCGGCGGGGAAGTCTCGCGGGGCCCCCAGGTCACCTTCGGCCCGGTGGCGTCGCCCAAGCCCGGTGCTGTATTGCTGGGGCGGACCTTCATCGGCAAGCAGGCCGCCCATCATCAGCTGATCAGCAGCTTCGACTATGGGCACCACTGGGTGGTCGCCTACCGCGGCGACGTCTTCTACGTCGGTTTCACGAGCCCTTCACAAGGAGTTGCGCTGGTCCAGCTGTCGGCCGGGACCACCCCGACGACGGCGATGATAATGAGCTTCGACGGCGGCCACCGTTGGCAGAAAGTGGTGTTCTAACCAGCACCTCGTTCGGGGCAGCTAGTTTCCCAACCGCAGCGCTTGGATGAAGGCCTCCTGGGGGACCTCGACGCGCCCGATGTTCTTCATGCGCTTCTTGCCCTCCCTTTGCTTTTCGAGCAGCTTGCGCTTGCGGGTTATGTCGCCGCCGTAGCATTTGGCGAGGACGTCCTTGCGCTTGGCCTTCACCGTCTCCCGGGCCACGATCTTTCCTCCCACCGCAGCCTGGATGGGGACGTCGAACAGCTGGCGGGGGATCAGCTGGCGCAGTTTTTCGGTCATCGTGCGCCCGTACTCCACCACGTCGGAGCGGTGCACAATGGCGCTGAACGCGTCCACCGGCACCCCGTTGAGCAATATGTCGATCTTCACCAGCTCCCCGGGGGAGAAGCCGGCAGGTTCGTAGTCGAGGCTGGCATAGCCCTTGGTACGGCTCTTCAAGGCGTCGAAGAAGTCCATTACCACTTCGGCCAGCGGGATCTTGTACACCAGCTCCACTCGCTCGGGGGAGAGGTACTCCATGCGCACCATTTCCCCTCGCCGGCCCTGGCAGAGGTCCATCACGGTGCCGGTGCTCTCGGCCGGCAGGAGCATGGTGGCCTGGATAAAGGGCTCTTCGACCAGCTCGATCTTTTGCGGGGGCGGCATCTCCGAGGGGCTGTGGAGGCGCACCTCGGTCCCGTCGGTCAGTCGGGCGAGGTACTCGACGCTTGGTGCCGTGGCGATGAGGGAGAGGTCGAACTCCCTTTCCAGCCGCTCGCGGACGATGTCCATGTGGAGAAGGCCGAGGAAACCGCAGCGGAAACCGAACCCGAGCGCAGCCGAGGTCTCGGGCTGGTAGGAGACCGAGGAGTCGCTCAGGCGCAACTTTTCCAGCGCATCGCGCAAGGCCTCGAACTCGTCGCCGTCCATGGGGTAAAGGCCGCAGAAAACCATTGGTTTCGGCTCCTGGTAGCCTTCCAGGGCCTGACCGGCGGGCCTGGACGCCTCGGTCACCGTCTCGCCACTGCGGGCCTCGCCCACGTCTTTTATCCCGGCGACCAGGTAGCCCACCTCACCCGGGCCGAGCGACGCCACCTCATGGGCCGCCGGTAGGCGCACGCCCACCTCTTCGGCTTCGTGCACCCGGCCCGTCTGCATGAAGCGCAGTTTCGTGCGGGCGCAGAGCACGCCGTTCACGACCCGCACCGCGCTCACCACCCCCCGGTACTGGTCGTAGTAGGAGTCGAAAATGAGCGCCTGCAACGGTGCCTCGGGGTCCCCCTTGGGGGGCGGGATCCGCTCGCAGATGACGTCGAGCAGCTCGGGGACCCCCTCGCCTGTCTTGGCCGAGACCCGGAGCGTCTCGGTGGCCGGTATGCCGAGGACCGACTCGATCTCCGCCGCGCAGCGCCCGGGGTCGGCCGCCGGCAGGTCGATCTTGTTGAGCACGACTACGATCTCGAGGTCGTGCTCCAAGGCGAGGTAGGCGTGGGCGAGGGTTTGGGCCTCGATGCCCTGGGCGGCGTCGACGAGGAGCGCGACCCCTTCGCAGGCGGCCAGGCTCCGGCTCACTTCGTAGCCGAAGTCGACGTGCCCCGGGGTGTCGATCAGGTGGATGGTGTAGCCCTTCCAGTTGAGCCGCACGTTCTGGGCCTTGATGGTGATGCCCCGCTCGCGCTCGATGTCCATGGAGTCGAGGTACTGGTCCCTCATCTCGCGCGGGCTGACGGCGCCCGTGAGCTCCAGGATGCGGTCGGACAGAGTCGACTTGCCGTGGTCGATGTGGGCCACGATCGACAGGTTGCGGATGCGCTCGGGCACTGCCGGCGCGGGGGAGGACGGGAGGCTGCTCATCAGGGTCCGGGCTCCCAGTCTGGCGTAAAGACCGCTCGGGCGGGAGCAGGGGGCGGGCTGGCGCCCCCAGCGGGCCATGGGCGTGCATGAAACGTACAAATGCATTTGACGAAAAGCCGCATCTGTACGTTTCGTGTCGTTTTCCGGCCCTGAAACCTACAGATGCACCTATTTGAGGATCGCATCTGTCAGTTTCGTGCACCTCGGCCGCGGGCTCGGGCACTCCGGCCCCGGGCACTCGGCCCCCAGCGGGCCCGGGCGTGGTCTTGGCCGGACCTCGGCAGGGGCCCGGCCCGGCTGGCCCGCTTCCCTCGAGCTGTTAGGATGCAATGCTCTGTGGCGAACATCAAAAGCCAGATAAAGCGCATCCGCACCAACGAGAAGGCACGCCTTCGCACCAAGGCAGCCAAAGCCGAGGTCAAGACCAGGGTCAAGACGGCCGCCAGGGCGGCCGAGGCCGGCAGCGACGAAGCGGTGGAGGCCCTGCGGGTGGCTGTCAAGCGGCTCGACAAGGCGGCGGCGCGGGGGATCATCCATCCCAACCAGGCCGCTAACCGCAAGTCCGCCCTGATGAGGTACGTGGCCCAGCTCGCCAGCGAGCGAGAAGAGGCGCAAGAGGCAGAGCTCGTAGGGGCCGGCGCCGAGGTGGCGGCCGAGTAACCGCCTGGCCAGGCGAGCTCTCCCCGCGCCCGCGCTTCAGTGGCGGGCGGCGGGAGCCTTCCGGCCGGCCGGCACCCTTGGCTTAGCGGTGCGGCGCGAGGTCCGAGAGAGCCGGCACAATCTGGCGACCAGCACCTCTAGTACCAGTTCCGGGCTCCAGTCGAGCTTGCCCTTGAGGCCGAGCTCGGCGTCGGCCAGGGCGATTACGGCGTCCCCGGCGCCGGCAGGGCCCAACCGGCGAGCGGCGTCGAGGGCCTTGCGGGCCGGGAAGGTGCTGCGCCCTTTGGGTATCCCGAGGAGCTCTGCCGCCTGGGCTTCGGAGGTGACCTCGGGCGACTGGGCCCGCAAGATGTTGCCGAAGTGGCGCTGGAGGATGGCCAGCACCACGAGCGGGTGGCGCCCGCCGGCGTCCGTCAGGCGGTGCAGGAGCTCGAGCGCCCGGGCCGACTGGCCCTGGTCGATGGCGTCGGTCAGGTCCCAGGGGGGCACGGGACCGGGCTGGCCCAGATAGGGCCCGAGCTCTTCGGGGCTCACTCGGGCGCCGGCGCCGTAGGCGGCTTCCAGGACGGCGAGCAGCGAGCTCAGCCGGCCGACATCCTCGCCCAGGTGGGACTCGACCAGGGCAGCAGCTGCGGGCGCCAGCCGGACCGGGGCGCGGGAGAGCCGCTCGGCCACCCACCCGTGCACCTGCTTGCCGCTGACGTCGGTGGTTACCACTTCAGCCGCCAAGCACCGACGGAAAGCGGCGACGAACTTGGCCGGGAGCTGCCCGCCGCCCCCCGCCACGACCAGCTTCGTCGTGGGCAGCGGGGCCTCCAGGTACGAAGCGAGCGGCGCCAGCTCATCTGCGCTCCAGCGGCCGGCGTCGCGCACGACTATCACGCGGCGGTCGGCCAGGAACGGCGGCGTGCGGCAGGCGTCCAGCACCGCTCCCACCTGGAGTTCCTCGCCTGAGAAGTCCTCGAGCACCAGCGAACGGTCGGCGTCGCCGACAAGGCGTGCCACCAGTTCGGCCACCGCCTGGGAGACCAACGAGGGATCTTCGCCGGTGACGAGCCAGGCGGCGGTAGGAGGTGGAGGGGCAGGAGCGGCGCCGTCGGCGCCGGTGCCGCTCACCTGGCCTCCAAGATGGCGGCCACCATGTCCCGCACCCGGCAGGCTCCCAGGACGTCGTGGGCGCGCACCAGCCGGCCGCCGAGGGTGATGGCGAGGGCGTTGGCCGCCGCGGTCGCTTCCCGGCGCCGGTCGAGGGCGAGCCCCAGGATGTCCCCGAGGAAATCCTTGTTGGACGTGGCGACGAGCAGCGGGTAGCCGAGGGCGGCGAAGCTGGCCGTGGAGCGCAGTAGCTGGAGCGACTGCTCGGCGTCCTTGCCGAGGTCGAGGCCGGGGTCGAGGACGACCCGCTCGGCCGGGATGCCGGCTGCGAGCGCTCGCGCCGCCCTCTCGCACAGGAAGTCGGTGACCTCCCTCATCAAGTCCGTGTAGACGGGGAAGGGGTCGAGGACCCGGGGAGCCAGGCGGATGTGGGTGGCCACCACCCCGGCACCGGCCGCGGCGGCTGCCTCCAGGTAGCCGGGGTCGGAGAAGCCGCTGATGTCGTTGCCGAGCACGGCACCGGCCCCGAACGCCTCCGCCGCCACCGCCGCCCGCCACGTGTCTACCGAGACCGGCACGTCGAAACGCTCGACCAGGCCCGCCACCGCGGGCAGGAGCCGGTCCATCTCTTCGGCTTCGGTGACCTCGGGCCCCACGCCCGCCTTGACCGCCCCGACGTCCAAGATGTCGGCTCCCTCGGCCACGATCTCGTCGGCCCGCGCCCAGAAAGCGTCCCAGGCCCAGGTGGCGCCCTGGTCGAAGAACGAGTCGGGGGTCCGGTTGAGGATGCCCATCACCAGCGCCCGGTCCTCCAGGTCGTAGCGCCGCTCGCCCAACTCCAGGACCGGGGCGAGGGGGGCGGCCATGGCGCCACCGACGCTATCGCGCTGCCCGCCGCCAGCTCAGAACAGCCGGGCCGTCAATTTCTTTCGGTACTCGGCCACTCTCTCGGCGTCTGGGCCCATGAGCTCGAGCAGGTCGAGGTACTCCTGTTTTGCCGCCGGGTCCGACTTCACCCGGCCCAGCAGGGCGTCGAGCTTGGCCGTGACCGCCTGGTCGCCCTCGGACGCTTCTTCGCCGACCCGGGCCAGCGCCTGCAGGTGGCGCACCTCGGGCGTCTCGGGGACCTTGGAGAGCAGCTGCAGCGCTTCTGCCTTGGCCTCGCCGCCGCCCTGTTCGACCAGTAGTGACGCCAGGGAAATGATGGCCGTCGCGTTGGCCGGCTCGAGCCCCAGGGCCTTGCGCAAGGAGGCCTCGTCCCCGGCGGCGACGAGCTGGTCCACTTCGCTCGGGCCGGGTGCCGCCTCGGCCAGCCAGGCCCGCACGCTGGCCTCGGGCTGGGCGCCGACGAAGCCGCTCACCACCCGCCGGTTGCGCAGGGCGTAGACAGCCGGGATCGATTGCACCTGGAACGTGGCTGCCGCTCGCGGGTTCGCGTCCACGTCCACCTTGGCCAGCACTACCTCGCCGGCCCGCTCGGCCACCACCTTCTCCAATATCGGCCCGAGAGTGCGGCACGGGCCGCACCACGAAGCCCATAGGTCCACTACTACAGGGACCTCCACCGACCTCTCCAGCACCTCGGTCTCGAACGTCGCATCGGTTACGTCTATAGCCACTGTCATCTCTCCTCTTGGAGTCGCGGTAGGCGGCGACAAAGCCCACTTTGGCGTGCCCGTCAGGTATAGCGTCGCCGGGCGACGTGACATTCCCGCCGGCGCAGCCCGCCCCGGTTACCTACCCTGGCCGGTAGGGCACCCCCGAGCGGTGCCGCAGGGAACATGGGAGCCACATGACCTTTGCCTCGATCCAGAGCTGGCCCCGCCTCGATCGCCCGGCCCTTGTCCTGGGCATGGAGGGATGGGTGGACGCGGGTTACGCGGCAGCCACCGCCGTCAACGCGCTCCTCGAGTCGGTCCCCCACGAAGTGGTGGCGACCTTCGACTCCGATGCCCTCTTGGACCAGCGTTCTCGGCGGCCGGTCCTGCGCATCGCCAACGGTGTCCACGGGCCGCTCACCTGGCCCGAGCTGCGGCTCTACTCGGCCACCGGCACCGGCGGGCGCAGCCTGCTCATCCTGGCTGGTCCCGAGCCCGACTTCCGCTGGCACGAGTGGAGCGCCGAGGTGGTAGCGCTCGGGCTGCGCCTCGGGGCCGAGATGGTGGTGGGCCTCGGCGCGTTCCCGGCGCCGGTGCCCCATACCCGGCCCGTCCGCCTGGCCGCCACGGCGAACAACGAGGAACTGGCCGGCCGCGTGGGCTACCTGCCGGCGACGATGGAGGTACCCGCCGGGGCCCAGGCGGTCTTGGAGGTGGCTTTCGGGGAGGCAGGCATCCCTTCGGTGGGGGTGTGGGCGCGGGTGCCGCACTACGCCTCGGGCACGCCCTACCCCGAGGCGGCGGCCGCCCTCCTCGACGAGCTGGGCGTCCTCACGGGGGTGGAGATCGGGACCGAGGCCCTCCACCAGGCGGGGCGCAAGGCGAGGGACCAGATCCAGGTCCTCATCGAGGCGAGCGAGGAGCACTCGGCCATGGTGCGCCAGCTGGAGGAGCAGCACGACGCCGAGGTCGGGCTTTCGGCGACCGAGTTCACCAACCTGCCGACCGGCGACGAGCTGGCCGCCGAACTGGAGCGCTTCCTGCGGGGCGAGGGCCGCTGAAGGCACTGGCGCCCGGCCCGGGGTGCTCCCGCCCGTTCGCCGTCGTTCGCCGCCTCAGGGCACGATGTTGACCAGGTGGGGCGGCCGGGCGACGACCCTGGCCGGCCGGCGGCCGTCCAGTTGGGCGACCACCTTTGGGCTGCCCAAGGCGGCGGCTACGACTTCCTCCTCGGAGGCGCCGGCCCGCACCTCGACCCGGTCGCGGAGCTTCCCGTTCACTTGGACCACCAGCGTCGCCGTCTCCTCTGAGAGCATCGCCGGGTCGGCCCGGGGCCAGGGCTCGGCGTGGACGCGGGCACCGGGGCCGTGGCGGCGCTCCCAGAGCTCGGCGGCGACGTGGGGCGCCATGGGGGCGAGCAGGAGCAACAAGGTGTCGACGGAACGGCCCAGGTCCTCCTTGCGTGCCCCCCCGGCCGACTGGGCGTAGCGGTACAGGACGTTGGTGTGCTCGCGCAGGTGGGCCACCGCGGTGTTGTAGGACCAGCGTTCGAGATCGTTGGTCACCTGGGCCACCAGCTTGTGGGTGGCCCGGGCCAGGTCCCGGTCGGCTGGGACGGGGGGGCGGTCCACCCCGGTGGAGCCCGCCGCCTCCCCGGTGGCCAAGCGCCAGATCCGGTCCAAGAAGTGCCGGCAGCCCTCTATCACTTCGTCGGTCTGGTCGGTCCAGTCGAAGTCGTCGACCGGGGGGCCGACGAAGAGGTGGAAGATCCTGAGCGGGTCGGCGCCGACCGAGTCGTAGTAGCGTTCGGGCGCGATCAGGTTGCCCTTGGATTTGGACATCTTGGAGCCGTCCTGGAGGATCATGCCCTGGGTGAACAGGCGCTTGAAAGGCTCGCGCAGGCCCTCGGGGGCAAGGCCCAGGTCGGACAGGGCCATGGTGTAGAAGCGGGCGTAGAGCAGGTGCAAGATGGCATGCTCGATGCCCCCGATGTACTGCTGTACCGGCATCCAGCGGCGGGCGGCCCCGAGGTCTACGGGGGCATCGGTGGTCCAAGGGTCACAAAAGCGCAGGAAGTACCACGAGGAATCGACGAAGGTGTCCATGGTGTCGGTCTCTCGTTCGGCAGGGCCGCCGCAGCGCGGGCAGGTGGTGCGCAGGAAGCCCTCGTGGGTGCGTAGGGGCGACTGGCCGGTGGGCAGGAACTCGACGTCGTCGGGCAGCCGCACCGGTAGCTCCTCTTCGGGCACGGCCACGATGCCGTCGGCAGGGCAGTACACGACGGGTATCGGGCAGCCCCAGTAGCGCTGGCGCGAGACCAGCCAGTCCCGCAGGCGGTATTGGACCGTGCGCCTGCCTATGCCATGGCGCTCCAGCCAGGCGAGCGCCTCCGCCTTGGCCTCGGCCGTCTCCACGATCCCGTCCAGCCACTGGCTGTTGATGCGGGGGCCGTCGCCGCTGTAGGCCTCGCCCTCCCAGCCCTCGGGAGGCTGGACCGTTCGTACGATGGGCAGCCCGTAGGCTTTGGCGAAGTCCCAGTCGCGCTGGTCCTCGGCTGGCACCGCCATGATGGCGCCGGTGCCGTAGCCCATGAGCACGTAGTCGGCCAGGTAGACCGGGACCTGCTGGCCGTTGAACGGGTTGAGCGCGTAGGCGCCGGTGAAGATGCCGCGCTTGTCGAGCGGCCCCTCGGGAGACTGGCGCTCCAGTTCGGGTTCCTGGCGGACGCGTTCGACGAAGGCGTTGACCGCGTCGGCGTGCTCGGCGGTGACGACCTTCGCCACCAAGGGGTGCTCGGGCGCCAGCACGACGAAGGTCATCCCGAAAGCGGTGTCTGGCCGGGTGGTGAAAACCTCTATGGTCTCGGCGGTACCGGCCACCTGCATGCGGAACTGTGCCCCTTCTGAGCGCCCGATCCAGTTGCGCTGCATGGTCTTCACCCGTTCGGGCCATTCCAGGCCGTCGAGGTCGTCCAGCAGCTGGTCGGCATAGGTGGTGATGCGGAAGAACCACTGCTCCAGGTCCCTTTTCACCACCACGTCGCCGCTGCGCTCGCAGGTGCCGTCCGCCAGCACCTGCTCGTTGGCCAGGACCGTCGCGCAGCCCGGGCACCAGTTGACCGGGGCCTTCTTGCGGTAGGCCAGGCCCGCCTCCAAGAAGCGGAGGAATATGACCTGGTTGAAGCGCATGTAGAGCGGGTCGTGGCTGCGGGTGGCCCGCCGCCAGTCATAACCGGCGCCCAACCTGCGCAGGGAGCGGCACAGCTCCGCGATGCGGGCCTCGGTGAACGGGCGCGGGTGGGTACGCAGCTTTATGGCCGCGTTCTCCGCCGGCAGGCCGAAGCTGTCGAACCCGATCGGGCTGAGCACGTCGTAGCCCTGCATCGTGCGCCAGCGGACGTTCAGGTCGCCGAAGGTGTAGTTGCGGACGTGGCCCTGGTGGGCCGGCCCGCTCGGGTAAGGGTACATGCACAGCACGTAAAACGGAGGGCGCGAGCCGTCGTTGGCGACCTCGAAGGAGTGCTCCGCCTCCCAGCGGGCCTGCCAGCGGCTCTCCACTTCCTGCGCGTCGTACGCGTAGCTCACGGCTCCCAGGCTAGGGGAACCTCGCCCCCGCCCCGGGAGGTTTTGGCCCCGCGGCATTGCTCCCGGTGCGCGCCGGGCGGGCGATTTGGACTTTCTGCCCCACCTGGCTGTTGTACCTTTGCCTGTTGTGGCAGAGACGACCACGATAACCATCGGGCTCGGCGACCAGCGCATCCAGGTGGCCCAGGGCGACCAGCTCACCTTCGGCCGTTCCCAGCGCACGACCCTGTGCCTGGACCCTTCCGACCTCGGCATCTCCCGGGTGGCCGGGTCCCTGGAGGCCGAGGCCGGGGTCTGGTGGCTCGTCAACAAGAGCGCCGTCCGCCCCCTCGAGGTGGTGGACGACGTAGGCATCCGCACGGTGCTGCCGCCCGGTCGGCGGGTGGCCGTGACTGCGCCGATCACCGTGATCGTGGAGGGGGCGACCAGGCGCCACGCCCTCACCGTCGACCTCCCCGACGAAGTGGTGGAGGAGCTGGCCCGGGGGCCCGTCCCCGCCCTCCAGGTCGAAGGCAACCCGACCCGGGCCGCCTCGGACGTGTCCATCACGCCGGCGGACAAGCTGGCGCTGGTGGCGCTGTTCTCGGGTTACCTGGAGCCGTTCCCCCGCTACGACCCTCACCCCCGGAGCTACGCCGACGCCGCCGCCCGGCTCGACTGGCCCCGGACCACGCTCGTTAAGCGGGTCGAGTACCTGCGCACCCGGCTGACCAATGCCGGGGTCCCCAACCTGCTCGGCGAGAACGCCCTCCCCTACCTGGCCGAGTGGGCCCTCGCTACCGGGCTCATCGGCCGGGCCGACCTGGCCCTGCTGCCGCCCCGCCACCGCCCTTGAGCCCGAAGGAGGCGTCGCCCTGCCCGCCGGTCCTCTCGCCGGCCGGTCCGCCCGGGGGCACTGGTCGCCGCCGGCGGCCCTGCTAAGCTGGCCGGTCATCTCGGGGGCGTAGCTCAGTTGGTAGAGCGCTTGCATGGCATGCAAGAGGTTCGGGAGTTCGATTCTCCTCGCCTCCACCAAAAGCCCTGGTCAGAGGACATCTTGACTGGGGCTTCCTGCTTGGTTTCCCCGACGTAGCCACTTTGAGCGTAGCCTTTGGGGTGGTTGGCTACGTCAGGCACGGGGAGGTCGAGCAGTGGCGCCACGGGCGACCGTCAGGTGGAACGAGGGCAAGCAGCGCTGGATGGCGTGGGTCCGGTTCCCGGACGGCTCGCGCCGCACGGTCGAGCGGGTCGAGAAGCCCGACGCCGAGGCGGACCTCAACGAGCTCCTGGCCCTGCGGGCGGCGGGGGGAGAGCCGCTGCCCCGCCGGGAGCGTCTGGCGTCGTTCAACGAGGTGCTCGACGACTGGCTCGAGGCGGGTTGCCCGAGCGCGGCCCCGGGGGGCCGCACCCGCCATGCCAGGCAAAAGGCCAACAGCACGGTGGACAATGCCCGCCGGCTGCTGGCGGTCCACGTCCGCCCGGCGATCGGGGCTTTGTGGGTGGACCGGACCAGGACCGAGCGGGTCGAGGGGGTCTTCGCCAGCATGGCCGTGGCCGGGTTGGCGACCAGCACCGTCGACCATACCTGGGACTACCTCAACCAGGCGTGCCGCTACGCGCTGCGCTTGCACCGGATCCGGGCCAACCCCGTGCAGGACGCCCTGCTGCCCGCGGCCCGGCCGCCGAAGGAGCGCAAGGCCTTGACGATAGAGCAGGCCAGGCAGGTCCTCTTCGACGCCATCCCCGAGGACCGCAACCCGGCCATGTGGCTCACCGGCCTGATGTGCGGCCTGCGTCCCGGCGAGCTGGCCGGCCTGCGCTGGCCGTTCGTCGATGTCGACGGCGACGAACCGGTCATCGAAGTGGCCGAGCGGGCCCAGGAGGTGGGCCAGAAGTACGTCGGCCAGGCCAGTCCCAAGACGAAGAGGTCCCGCCGGCGGATCGGCCTGCACCCCCTTCTCGTCGCCGCCCTGCAACGCCACCGCCAGGACATGCAGATGCTCGGCCTCTACGACCCCGAGAGCTTCGTCTTCTGCACTCGCAACGGCACCGCGTTCTTGTTGCGCAACCTGCGCCGCGACTTCGGGCGCCTGTGCGCGCGCGCCGGGTTGGGGAGTGACTGGACGACCTACGAGCTTCGCCACTCGTTCGTGTCCCTGGTGGCCGACCAGCTCGACGACCTGGTGAAGGTCGCCGACCTGGCCGGGCACGGGGACCCGCGCTCGACCCAGGGCTACCGCCACCCGGTCCGTTCCTCGCTGCCGCACGCTATCGAAGCGTGGGAGGCGTTGCTCTCCAAGCACGCCACCGCCTCGTAGGCCGCGGGCACGTGACCGTACCGCCGCCACCCCGGGGAAGGAAGACGCGGCTCGTCCGCCCCGGAGCAACTCCACACGACTTGGTGCTCCTCTTCAGAGCTGTTCCAGCC
>JBOGGK010000391.1:0-7683 GCA_050744045.1 Acidimicrobiales bacterium
CCTCCTGGACTTGTGGTGCTGGCCGACACCGAACGGCTGGTGGCCGCCGGAGGGATGGTCGCCGCCGCCCCGCACCCCGATGCGCTCGTCGTTACCGTCTCCGACGTCGCCAACCGGGCCAAGCTAACGTCCACGCCCGTGCTGGCGGTCGAAGTCCTCTCACGTTCGGACTCCCACCGGCTGGAGCGGGCCGAGCGGCCCCGGATCGAAGCGAAGCGAGAGGACTACGCCGCCAACGGCCTTCGCCACTACATAGAGGCCACCGTCACCCCCGAACGGACGGTGCGCCTGGGCCGGGGGGAGCCGGCTTTCTTACCGGCGCTCGTTCCGGCCACCTGAGGAGGTGAGCTCGGGCCGGCTAGCCCGTGCCCTGGCGAGCGGTCGCCATTTCCCCAATTTCGACCCGTGTGGCACAACGTGCCGAGCACGAACCGCGCCCCGAGCGTGTCTCGCAGCCACACCAGGTGGCGTGCCATTTCTCGGGTCGGAGCAGAAGCAGCCTCTACCTCGACCTCCGCCACACGGCCGTCGGCGGCTTCCACCGCCAGGCCCACCTTCCGGCGTCCGTGAGCCTCCCTCGAGTGGAACATGGCGAGGCGAAGAGGTGACAGGGCGACCTCGGGGCGGAGCTGGGAAGCGACGAAGGTGTCCACCAGCCTGCCGAGCAGGTCGGCGTCGCGGACCACCGGTCCGCGTTTCGAGGCCGAGGAGGGTGCCCATGAGCGCCGGTTCCACCAGGCGTCCCCCCGACTTGATTGCGAACGAGCGTGCCCTGCCATGACCTCATTTGTAGCGTCGAAACGTCATCGACAGGGCTCGGGCGCGTGTGGGCTGTTCCCCGTTCGCGGTAGCGGCTCCTCTGTACCCACGCAGGTGCAGTTATTCGTCGCCTGCCACGGCGTAGCTGGCAGTCTCTGCTTGGGCCTCGGCGATGACGTCGTCCAGGATCTCGCCTAGTTCACGGGTGGCGTGCCACCCGGTGAGCCGCCGCAGCTTGCCCACCTCGGGCACCCGGCGGGCCATGTCCTCGAAGCCGACCTCGTAGGCCACGTCGTAGGGCAGGTGCACGACCTGTGAGCGGCTCCCGGTGCGCTCGATGACCAGTTCGGCCAGCTCGTGGACCGAGATCTCCTCGGTGCTGCCGACGTTGAACACCTCGCCTTCGGCCCGAGGCTCGCCCAGGAGCCTGACCAAGGCATCCACCACGTCGGCCACGTGGCAGAAGCAGCGGGTCTGGGTGCCGTCCCCGTACACAGTGAGGGGCTCGCCGGCCAAGGCCTGGCGCACGAAGCGGGGGACGACCATGCCGTAGGCGGGGCTCTGGCGGGGCCCTACCGTGTTGAACATGCGCACCACGATCGTGGGCAGGCCCCGCTCGTGGTGGTAGGCGTAGGCGAGGATCTCATCCACGGCCTTGGAGGTCGAGTACGCCCAGCGGGTCACTGCCGGAGAGCCGAGGACCCGGTCGGATGATTCGTCGAGTGGGCCGGAGTTGTTTTTCCCGTATATCTCCGAGCTGCTCGCCACCATGGCCTTGCGCCGGTAACGGTGGGCGGCCTCCAGCACGGTGATGGCACCCTTGATGTTGGTCGTGAGGGAGTAGAGGGGCTCGTCCACTATGAGCTTCACGCCGACAGCGGCGGCCAGGTGGACCACGACATCGCAGTCCCGTATGGCTTGGTCCACGGCCAGTTCGTCGAGGACCGAGCCCTGGGTGAAGCTGAACCGGGGGTGGCCGCGCACGGCGTCGAGATTTGAGAGCCGGCCGGTGGACAGCGTGTCGAGGGCCGACACCTCATGGCCGGCGCCCAGCAGCGCCTCGGCCAGGTGCGAGCCGATGAAGCCGGCGCCGCCGGTGACGAGGAAGCGCGCCATGCAATGAGGCTACACCGGCCCCGGAGACCTGGTCGGCCCGTTGCCGCAGCCCGAACGGCCAGCGCCAGGCTCTCCCAGCTTCGTAGGGGCCACCGCCGAGGCGCGGGCACGGCTACGGGACGCCGAGGATTTTCTGGAGGTTGCCAAGCGCAGCGACAACCCGGGCGTCATCGCCACCAATGCCGTGCGCTCGGCGATCGCTGCCGCCGACGCTATGTGCTGCCTCGCCCTCCGGCAACGGTCCGCCAGTGCCGACCACCCGGCGGCGGCCAGCATGCTTGCCCGCGTCGATACCAAGGTGGCGGCCTCGTTGAAGCGCCTGCTCGACCGCAAGAACCAGGCGGCTTACGAGGCCCGTGACATCGCCGTCGGTGACGCCGCGACGTGCATGCGCCAGGCGACCAGCATCCTCGAAGCGGCGCGCCAGCGCGTCCAGGCCATTTGACCCCCGTTCCGTGGCGGGCGGGTTCGGCTGGACCTGCTGCGCTCGGTGAACCCGAACCGTCGCTCGCTGTTGTTCGTGGCGGCGGCCTGGTCAGGCCAACAGCCGGTGCGGGGGCGGCTTGCTCGTGAGCAGCACCCCGCCCGGGCTCACGAGGTCCAAGGTGGCGTCGGGGTGCAGCACGAGCTTCCAGCCCCCGCCGTGCCAGAGGTGATGGTGGCGGGCACAGCCCAGGACGAGGTTGGCGAGCCGGGTCGGCCCCCCGTGCTTGAAGTGCACCACGTGGTGGGCCTCGCACCAGCTGGGCGGGCGGTCACAGCCGGGGTGGCGGCAATGGCCGTCCCGGGCCACCAGGGTTGCCCAGAGGGCGGGGGGCACGGTGCGGGCCGAGGTGCCGTAGTCGAGCACGGCCGAGCGCCCCGCCATCACGATGCGGTGCAGCTCGCAGTCACAAGCCAGGCGCTCGATGTCTGCGCCGGCAAGGGCCGTGCCCCCCGCCAGGTGGCCCGGGCCGCCGCCTTGGAGGTCGCCCAGGTCGACCACCACGTTTACCTGGGGCCGCTGGCGCCCCGAGGGCCCCGCCCCGCCCCGGTGGGAGAGGAACTGGCGGCACACCTCGACCAGGGCCTCGGCCCGGCGCTGGGCGGCGGTGGGCGCCGGCCCCCCCTCCCGGGCGTCGGAGGTGGCGTCCCAGGGCGGGGCGCTGGCCGCCTGCACGGCGGCTTCTATGGTCGCCCCGTCCTCGGCCCCGAAGTGGCCCCAGAGCTCCCGGCGCCCCTCCAGGGTCTCGGAGATGTGCAGCTCCGAGGGCCGCTCCCGCTCGTCGGGGCGCTCGTCCAGGGCCTCGGCCCGCAGCCGCCAGACCGCCATGGCAGCGGCGGTGTCCCGCACCGACAGGGGGGCGAGACCGGGCACCAGGCCCGCCTCCTGGGCGGCGAAGCACCCGGCGTGGCCGGCCGAGACGTTGGCCACTATGGCCGAGACCTGCCCGGTGGAAAGCGTGCCGCTCGCCCAGGCGGCGGCGGCCACCGGCAAGCCGGCCAGCCGCCTCGCCACCACCGCCTCGCGGTGGGCGTCTTTGCGGGCCCGCCGGCCGTGCCAGGCCACCCAGGCGGTGAGCGAGAGCGACCCGTCGGCCCGCCAGGCCTGGTCTTGGTCAAAGGCTCGCAGGCCTTCTGAGATCTTGGCGTCGAGGCGGTCCCGGGCGCCCAGGGCGTCTTCCAGGCCCTCGGCGTCGGGGCGCACCACCAGGTCCTCGACCGCTCTGGTCAGCTGCCCCGTCACCACCCTTCCATCGTACACGTGTTCGATACCTCAGCGGCAGTATTTCTGGTGGTCCCTAGGGTCCCGGCGGTCACTGCGGTGCTGGCGGAGCTGGACCAGTACCATCGGCGCCATGGCGCAAAGAGCCGATCACAACATTTGGACGGGCTTGACCTACGACGACCCAATGGCTGCCCGCACCTGGCTGTCGGCCCTCGGCTTCGAGGAAGGCGTGCTCGTTACCGGCGAGCGGGCCGGCGCGGTCCGCCACAGCGAGATGCTCTGGCCCGAGGGTGGACGGGTCATGGTCTCGAGCCGTGGCGGCCCCGACGACACCTTCAGCGTTGCCCGCGGGGCCGCCTCGGTGTACGTCGTCTTGGACGACCCCGATGCCGTGTTCGCCCGGGCCAAACAGCTCGGGGCCGAGGTGGTGCGCGACATGGAGGACACTGACTCGGCTCTCGCGGCTTCAGCATCAAGGACGCCGAAGGCAACCGCTGGAGCTTCGGGACCTATGCCGGCGGCGACTGAAGGCGGCTGCTCGGCGTCAGGGAGCACTGCTCGGACCGCCTGAGCATCCCGGCCGGGCGAGAGAGCTCGACCCGGCCGGTACCGGCCCCGGCCGCCTCGATGCGACTTTCCGCGAACCGGAGGGTCTTGCGCGGACCAATACATGTGATGAGGATGACCGACGAGGAAGTGATCGCGCGATCCTCGAGCGAACCAGAGACGTTTGGTCTTCTCTTCGATCGGCACTTCGACACAATCGCCCGGTTCTGCATCCGCCGCGTCGGGACCGTCCAGGGCGAGAACCTCGCCGGCGACGTCTTCCAGTGGGCCTTCGAGAACCGGTCGAGCTTCGATCCCCACCGCGGCACCGCTCGATCGTGGCTGTTTCGCATCGCCAACAACCACGTGCGCAACGCACAGCGCAGCTCGGGGCGTCAGGGTCTCGCCTACCTCCGTTGGTGGAAAGAGGAGGAACGACCAGAGAGTGATCCCGCCGCCGAGGTCGTCGTTGCCGTGGCGGCCGCGAACGACCTCTGCGCGGTCGCCGCGGCCTTGGAGCTCCAGCCGGCCGAGGACGTGGAGACGCTGCTGCTGTTCGCGTGGGAGGAGCTCTCCTACGCCGAGATTGCCGGGGTGCTTTCGATCCCGCTCGGCACCGTGCGCTCCCGCATCAATCGCGTTCGCCATCGGTTGCACGACATCCTCGACGGCGAGCTCGTGCAAACGGAGTGCCCAACCCGTCTATTAGGAGGTCTTCCATGAACTACGAAATGATCGACCGCGTCCGCTCGCTCGCACCGCCTGTCGAGACGACAGGCGAGCTTGACCGGGCTCACCAACGGCGAAAGCTCGACGATGCCATCGCGGCGGAAATGGTTCAGCCGGAGATCTCGAGAGCGCTCTCGCGCCGGCGATCGTGGCACTCGGCGCTCGCCTCGCACCGGCGTCGCTACCTGGCGGCTGCCGCTGCCGCGGCCGTCGCGGCGGCAGGGACCGCGGTCCCACTTGCCCTGGGGGCGGGAGCCACAACCGCGTCGCGAGCGATGACCAAAGGTGGTGGGCCGGTGATGCAGCTCGCTTCCTACCGCCTGCGCCTGCCGAGGAGCTACCACCTCACGGCGGCGGCGGCGAGCGACTGCCACCCGATGTACATGTTCGGTTCTCCAGGAGGCGGAAGCGGGACCACACCGAGCTACGCGTCGACCGACGCCGCAGCCGCGACGGCATCGGGTGGATGCATCGCGATAGTGCTCGCTGCACCGTACACGCCGACAGCGTCGCAGCCCGATCCCGAGGCGGCTGTTGGCAACGCTGAGACGCACCAAGTCGAGGTAGGTCCCTACAACGCGTGGATCTATACGGGAAGCCTCTACTACACCGCGCAGACCGGCTACGGTCCGGTCGAGACAGTCCTCTTCGTCGAGCTCCCGCTCGCCGGCGGAAAGGTGCAGGACCTCGTCGTGGGCGAACAGGGTCTCTCCCAGCCCCAGCTCGTGGCCCTTGTGGCCAACGGTCTCTCCGTGCCCGGAGGTTCCCCACCCGCATCGCTGCCCTCTGGGAACACCGGCGCGACTGCCGGCCGGTAGGACAACCACGAGCTCCCGGCTGCTTCCGCTGGCAACATGGCCGGGCCCTGCATGGATTTGGGCTCAGCTGCCGTACGGCCGGGTTAGCACCTCCATGTTGTGGCCGGACGGGTCCTCGAAATAGAAGCCGCGCCCGTTATCGTTGATCCGGTTCTCCTGTTGGTGACCGGGATCAGCCCAGTAGCGGAGGCCCCGCGCCTTGACCCGGGCGAAAATCGCGTCGAACTCCTCCTCGCTGACGAGGAAGGCGTAGTGATGTTGGGCAGGGCCCCCCCGGTCGTCGTAATCGAGGCTGACGCTGTTGGCGGTCTCGACGCACAGGAATGGACCGAAGGGCTTCGGGGCGCCGAGGTCGAGGATCTCGGCGAGGAAGTTGGCCGAGACCTGCTTGTCCTGGGCAGGGACGATGGTGTGGTTGAGTTGCGCTGCCATGGCGCCTCCTTGCTGTCTGTGCCAGACAACCCCATTATCGCTGCCTTCAGTCCGGCGGGAGTTCGCCAGCCAGCCGAAGCTGCGTTAGCTTCTGAGCGTGACCGGGCGTACCCTGCTCACCGACGCCCTGGTCGTCACCTGCACCGGCGCGAAGGCCTTCGAGGGCTCGGTGCTGGTGGAAGGCGACAGCATCGTCGAGGTGGCCGAGGGCCGGCTCCCCCCTGGTGACGCCACTGTCGTGCGCTGCAGCGGCCGCACCCTGCTCCCCGGGCTGATCGACGCCCACGTCCACATCGGCGCCATCGACGTCGACATCCAACAACAGCACCGCCGCTACCTGCCTTCCGAGCTCGCGTTGGCGATGGGGAAGGCTCTCGTTGAGCTGCGCGAAAGCGGCTTCACGACTGTGAGGGACGCCGGCGGCGCCGACGCCGGCTTCCGCCGAGCTTGCGAGACCGGCCTGGTACCTGGGCCCCGCCTGCGGGTCTCGGGCCGCCCGCTCACCCAGACCGGGGGCCACGGCGACCTCCGGCAGCCTCCCGAAGGGGAAGGCACGTCCTGGTCCTCGCCTGGGACCGGGCTCCGGTCGGTGGTCGCCGACGGCGTCGACGAGGTCCGGCGGGCGGCGCGCGAGCAGCTCAGGCGAGGGGCGGACCAGATCAAGGTTATGGCCGGCGGTGGGGTGATGTCGCCCGCCGACAAGCTGGGGTCCGACCAGTACTCGGCCGGAGAACTGGCGGCTGCGGTCGAGGAGGCGGCGGCGGCCGGCACCTACGTGATGGCCCACGCCTACACTCCTTCCGCCGTCCGCCGTTGCGTGGACGCCGGGGCCCGGAGCATAGAGCACGGCAACCTCATCGACGAGTCGACCGCCCGCCTGCTGGCTGAGCGCAAGGTCTTCCTGGTCCCCACCCTGGTCGCCTACGAGGCGCTCCATGAACAAGGCAAACGGCACGGAGTGCCCAAGGAAAACCTGGAAAAGCTCTCCGTCGTCTACGATGCTGGCCTCGAGAGCCTGAAGGTCGCGAAGGCAGCCGGAGTGCGCATCGGGTCGGGGTCGGACCTGCTCGGGCCGTTGCGGCGACGCGCGGGCCGGGAGGTCGCCATCAAGGCGAAGGTCCTGGGTGCCATGGACGCCCTGATCGCCACCACTCGGACCAATGCCGAGCTGATGGGGCTCGACCACCTGATCGGGACCGTCGAGGCGGGCAAGCTGGCCGACCTGCTGGTGGTGGACGGCTCGCCCCTGGAGAGCCCCGAGGTCTTGGGCCGCCCCGAGAGGGTGCACGTATTGATGGTGGCCGGAAAGCTGGTGCGGCAGCCGGCCTGAACCGAACCACTTTCGGTTCCAGGCTTGGGGCTACTGGAGAGGGAACTCCACCCCGCGCTCTGCCTCCGGGCGAGGCCCGAAGATGCGCCGCTCGGAGGCGTCGATGCGCACGTCGTTGATGCTCGACTCGCGGCGCCTATTGAGGCCATGCTCGTCGTACTCCCACAGCTCGTTGCCGTAGCTGCGCCACCACTGGCCCCGCAGGTCGTGGCATTCGTACTGGAACCGGACCGCGATCTTGTTCT
>JBOGGK010000392.1:0-10427 GCA_050744045.1 Acidimicrobiales bacterium
TGCGGCCGGTGAACTCGTCCACGATCTTCACCTCGCCGTCGGCCACGAGGTAGTCCTTGTCCCTCTTGTACAGCTCCTTGGCCTGCAGGGCCTTGGTCAACTGGTGGACGAGGTTGGCCGTGCCGAGGTCGTAGAGGTTGTCGATGCCGAGCAGGCCCTCGACCTTCTCGATGCCGTCCTCGGTGGGGACGACCGTGCGCTTTTCCTCGTCAACTTCGTAGTCGTTGTCCCTCTCCAGGGTGCGGGCGACCCCGGCGAACTGGTAATAGAGGCGGGCCGACTCGCTCGAAGGGCCGGAGATGATAAGGGGCGTCCTCGCCTCGTCGATCAGGATCGAGTCCACCTCGTCGACGATGGCGTAGTTGTGCCCCCGCTGGACCATGTGGTCAAGGCTCCTCGCCATGTTGTCGCGCAGGTAGTCGAAGCCGAACTCGGTGTTGGTGCCGTAGGTGAGGTCGCAGTTGTAGGCCCGCTTCTTGTCGTCCCAGTCCGGGTAGTCCGGCGACACCCGCCCCACGCTCAGGCCGAGGAAACGGTGGATCTGGCCCATCCACTCGGCGTCCCGGGCGGCCAGGTAGTCGTTGACGGTGACCACGTGCACGCCGTTGCCCTCCAGGGCGTTGAGGTACACCGGCAAGGTCGACACGAGCGTCTTGCCCTCACCGGTCTTCATCTCGGCGATCCAGCCGAAGTGCAAGGCGGCCCCGCCCATCAGCTGCACGTCGAAGTGGCGTTGGCCTATGGTGCGCTTGGCCGCCTCCCGGACCACGGCGAAGGCCTCGGTCAGGAAGTCGTTGGGGTCTTCGCCATTGGCGAGCCTCTCCCTGAACTCGACCGTCTTGTGGGCGAGCGCTTCGTCAGGGAGAGCTTCGAGCTCGGGCTCCAGGGCATTTATGTCAGGCACGAGGGACTGCAAGGCCCGCACCTTTTTGCCCTCGCCGATACGCAGGAACTTGGTCAGCACGCTCATCGCGCCCACCAAACTACCAGCAGGGCACGCCAGATGGGCCCGCAACCAGCCCGGTGGTGCCCTTGCCTGGCCCCGGTCAGTCCTGCTCCCGCGGGTCGAGCAGGCGCTTGCGCCAGGCGTAGGTGACCGCCTCCATGCGCGAGTGCAGGTGGAGCTTCTCGAGGATGTTGCGGACGTGGTTCTTCACCGTGTTCTCCGAGATGAACAGCAGGGCGGCGATGTCCTTGTTGCTCTTGGACTGGGCCATCAACTGGAGGACCTGCATCTCTCTTTCGGTGAGCCCGGGCGGGGGCAGCTCCTCGTGCTCGGAAGCCCGCCGGGCCAGGGAGCGGAACTCGGCGAGCAGCTTGGTCGTCATGGACGGCGAGATGACCGCTTGGCGCTCGACCATGGCCCTCACTGTCTCGGCGATCTCGTCGATGGCCACCTCTTTCAACAGGTACCCGTTGGCGCCCGCCTTGACCGACTCGTAGAGGTCCTCTTCGTCGTCGGACACGGTAAGCATCAGGACCTCGGTGGCGGGCAGGAGGCGGCGGATGTGACGGGCGGCCTCGATGCCCGACAAGCGGGGCATACGGATGTCCATGAGCACCACGTCGGGCCGCAGGTCCTGCGCCTTGGCCACCGCCTCCTCCCCGTCGGAAGCCTCACCCACGACCTCTATGTCGGCGTTAGCGGACAGCACGACTACCACTCCCCGGCGGAACAGCGCCTGGTCGTCAGCGACGAGCACCCGCACCCGGCCCCCGGCGCGTGCAGGCCGCTCCTCGACCTGCGAGGTCGGGGCGTCGTGGCTCATCAAGGTCCGCCTGACCCCACGGTTGCCACCATAGGCGTAGTTGGGGCCCCGGCGGCTGACCTGGTCTTTGCCCCCACACTCGCCTGCGGCGGTGGTCGGCGGGCGGAGGTGGCGGCATCCGCCCAACACCTCCGGCACCCCGCTTGTCACCGTCTCCACCCGGGCCGACCGTCGGCCCCACGGGTGGGCAGGGCTTACTCCTAAACCGCACCATGCTCGGCAACCAAGGGTTGCCTTACGTGGGTCGTTTCGCCTGCGGCTGGCGTCGACTTGCAACCACAGACCCGCCGGGGGCCCAGGCCGAGCTTAGTGCCCGGAGAGCTGCCTCTTCATCCGCATGAGGACGTCTATCGGTCCCGGGTCGATGCCGGCGTCGGCGGCCAGCCACAGCGAGACGTAGTCGCCGAAGTAGGTGAGGTCCATCAGCTGGGCCAAGTCGCCCTCGCCCTGGGCGCGGACCTCCACCACGTCGGCCACATAGGGGCGGATGAGCTCGGCCGTGATCTCGAAGCGTCGCCCGACCTGGGGGTGCTCGCCGTCGTGGCGCAGCATGACGAGGGTCATGAGCTCGCCGAGCGGCTTGGTGGCGTCGGTCCACCCGCAGACCTCGTTGTGGCACAGCTCAGGCTGGGTGGCCGCCAGGGCCAGCCGCTTGGCATTCTCGTTGACCTGGGTCTTCCAGCGCAGGGCGGCGACGGAGCCGAGCGCTCCCCCGCCCTGGAGGACGGGCACGCTGGGACCGATACGGTGGGCCAGGTCCGCGGCGGGTGAGGAACTGCCGCCCTCGACGAGCTCGTCGCGGCGCCGCCTCAGTTGCGCTATCGCCCGTTCCAGCCACAGGTCGGCCCCGGGGAGGAGGCCTATCCGCCACATCACCACCACGAGGGGGACGGTCATGGCGCCGAAAGCCACCCGGGGCCAGGGCACCTCGGGCACGCCGATGAGAGGCGCCCGCCAGGCCTCGGCTAGCCGGGCGAGCTCGCCACCACCGCTGACGACCACCATCTTCGCCCCCGCCAGGGCGGCGTCCGTGGCGGCCTCTATCGTCTCCTCCGTCCCCCCCGAGCACGAGACCGCGAAAACGAGCGAGGACTCGTCCACGAAATGGGGGCACTCGTAGTGCTTCACCACCGTCACCGGCACGGGGAGCAACGGGGAGGCCACGGCTTGCAGCACGTTGCCTGCAATCCCGCTGCCCCCCATCCCGATCACCACCACATTTTCGATGTCCTCGCGCCTCGGCAGGCCCGAAATGGAGCCGCACTGGTTGAACGCTTGTTCCACCTGATCGGGGAAATGTGCGGCGTGCTCGAACATCCCGTCGGTGTCAAGTAGCGGCATTTCGTGGCTCCTCGCCGGCGGGGCTCCTCCAATTGAGCTTGACACCCTCAGCCTCCGCTTTGGCCGTCAGCCGCTCGTGCTCCTCGGGCGCAACTTCCTCCGAGTCTTCGATGAGCATGTCAGGGATCCCGTCGTTTATCGCATAGCGCCGGTGCAGGCGCGGGTTGTAGAGGGTGGCCTCGTCCTCGAAATAAAGGAGCGGGCCCTTGTCCTGCGGGCAGGCCAGGATTTCCAACAACAACGGGTCGAGGGCCGTGTCTACGCCTCCCGTCTGATGAGCGCCAGGATCTCCTGGGTGTGCGCCCGGCACGAGGCGGCGTCGGCGGCTTCGACGTTCAAGCGCACGAGGGGCTCGGTGTTGGACGGGCGCACGTTGAACCACCAGTCCCCGGAGTCGACGGTCAAGCCGTCCATGCGCGACTGGCTGGCCTCGGGGTGAGCGGAGGCAAAGCGTCGGGCGATCTCCTCGATGGTGCCCGCCGGGTCGGGCACCTCGGTGTTGACCTCGCCCGACATCGCGTACCGGTCGAAAGGCTTGCGCAGCTCCGACAACGGCACCCCTGCCTTCGAGATCACCTCGAGCACCACGACCGCCGCTATCGACCCCGAGTCGGCACGGTAGTTGTCCCTGAAGTAGTAGTGCCCGGAGTGCTCCCCGCCGAACACCGCCCCGGTCTCGGCCATCCGCGCCTTTATGAACGAATGGCCGACCCGGGTCACCACCGGGGCCCCGCCGTTTTCCCTGATGACCTCCGGCACCGCCTTGGAAACTATGAGGTTGTGCAAGACGGTCGAGCCCGGGAACTTCTCCAGCATCGCCTTGGCAACGATGGCGGTCGTGGTCGACCCGCTCACCGGCTCTGCCTTGTCGTCCACCAGGAAACAGCGGTCGGCGTCGCCGTCAAAGGCCAGGCCCACGTCGGCGCCGGTCTCCAGCACCCGGGCGCGCAGGTCGCGCAGGTTGGCGGCTTGGATAGGGTCGGCAGGGTGGTTGGGGAAATTGCCGTCCAGTTCCGGGTAGAGCACCTCGAGCTGGAAGGGCAGGCCCTCGAAGACGGCCGGCACCACCAGGCCCCCCATCCCGTTGGCGGTATCGGCTACCACTTTCAGCGGGCGGAGCGCCCCCGGGTCGACGAAGCTCCGCACCTTGGCCGCGTAACCCGCCAGCACGTCACGGTGGCTCACCGACCCCCGCGCCGCCTCGGGGACTGCCGGCAGCCGGCCAGACTCGATCGAGGTGCGGATCTCGGCCAGGCCGGTTTCGGCGCCTACGGGCCGGGCGCCGGACAGGCACAGCTTTATGCCGTTGTAGCGGGCCGGGTTGTGAGAGGCGGTGAACACCGCCCCCGGGGAGTCGAGCACCCCGCTGGCGTAAAAAAGCTCGTCGGTGGAGATGAGCCCGAGCAAGGTGACGTCTGCCCCGGCCGACGTCACCCCGTCGGTGAAGGCAGCTACCAGCTCAGGTCCCGACGGGCGCATGTCGTGGCCGACGAGGACCGGGGACATCCCCACGAACGCGGCGAAGGCAGAGCCCACCTTCCGGGCCAGGTCGGCGTCGAGTTGGTCGGGCACCACCCCTCGTATGTCGTACGCCTTGAATGTCTCGTCCACGTGGCCCATGTCAGTTACCGTCCGAGGCAAAGCTAACAAACCGCGCTGGTCACGTCACTTCCGCTGAGGCGGCCACAAACGGCCCTAGCTCGGCTCGCCGGCCTCGTCGGCCAGGTGGGGGTGGCCAACCGGGTGGTCACCACCGGCCTGGTGGTCACCGTCGGCCGGGTGGTCACCACCGGCCGGGTGGTCGCCACCGGCCGGGTGGTCGCCACCGGCCGGGTGGTCGCCACTGGCGTGGAGGGTGTCGTCGGGCGGGCCGGCGCCGTCGGCCGGGTGGGTGTCAACCGGCGGGCTGGTGCCATCGCCGTCGCCGTCGGGCGCCTCGGGCCAGCGCAGGGCCTCGCCCAGGTGGGCGGGCTGACCGCCAGACCCAGCCCAGGGCGGCCGGTCCCGGCGGGCCAAGACCGTCTCCAAGCGGCCCGAAGCGGACCGCTGCCCGAGGCCCGAGCGCCGGACGGCCGCCAGCCTGGCCACGGGGCGGCGGCCCAGCACCACGAGGCCGGCCAGGGCGAGGAGGCTCAGGATCCAGCCCGTGTAGTCGACGGGCGTAGTCCCGTACCACATCTTCACGTGGTGCGAGGTAGGCACCACCACCATCAGGTTGGGGCTGACCCGGTATACACCCTTGGCCCCCGACACCTGCCAGTTGGGGAAATAAGAGACCGTCACGACCACGGGCACCCCGGTGCGGGTGACGTCGAAGCTGAGCGAGGCGTTGTGCTCGACAAAGTGGCTCACCTTGGTCGTGGGCTCCGCCTTGGCCGGCGGGTCGGTGTCCCCGTACGGCACACGCGCCCAGCTCTTGGGCCCGGTGGCGGCAAGGTAGACGTCCCAGCGGGTGGGGTCGTTGTACCACGAGGTCATGACGTCAAGCCAGCGGGGCTGGCTGACGTTGTCCAGGCCCTCCATGACCACGGGCTGGTCGGCCAGGGGCCGGGCGCGGGGGGAGCCCTTGACCAGGTAGATCTTCCAGTATTGGGTCTGGGTGCCCTGGGGCCCGGTGGAGCTGCCCGAATAGGTGACGCGGTAAGGCCCGAGGGTGGCGATCAGCCGGAGCGAGGGGTCAGCGGCCGCCTGCTGCTGCAGCTGGCGGTTGAGCGCCATGTAGTACTTGACCCCGAGCATCTGCAGGTGCTGGACGCCGAGCGCCACGTCCGGAGAGCTGGCGTAGGGGCTCAACCCGTCCGGGAAGGTCATCGGGTCCGAGGGCTGCAAGGACAGCTCGGACTGGTCGATGAAATGGAACGGGGTGGTGGCCGAGGCCTCGTAGTACAGCCCCTCCATGGAACCGATGCAGCCGTTGGTCCAGTAGGGCAGGATGGTCAACGCGTCGGGGGTCCCGTAGTCGTTCATCTCCGACTGGTACTCCCACATCAGGTTCCCGCAGCCGTAGGTCTTCGACACCCTTTTCAGCTCCGCCACGATCTGCTCGTACTCGGGCCAGCGGGTCTTGGCACACGAGGCGCCGAAGGACTTGCCCGCCGGCACCCCGAGGCTGTCAGGCGACGCCGGGCAGCCTGCCTGGTAGCCGCTGTAGTTCCAGGCGATCCAGCTGGGGATGTACGACTGGCTTTTTTGTTGGATGCCGAGGAACAGGTCGGTGCTCGGCGAAGACGCCATCGGGTGCTCGCCGGGCAGGACCCGCAGGGGGAACCCGACCCAGACGAGGGCCAGCACCAAGACGACGAGCGGGGCAGGCAGGAGGGCGGCCCGCAACGTGACCGTGAAGTTGGTGACCCGTTCGGCGGCGGTGGCGTAGAGCTCGGCCACTGCCAGGCCGGCCAGCAGGTATAGCGACAGGAACCAAAATGGCAGCACCCGGTTGTTCCACAGGATGCTCTGGGGCATGAAACGGAACGCCAGTGCGGCCAGCACCGCCATCGCGGTCAGGAACTCGCCCAGGCGGCGCCGGCGTGAGATGCACAGCATGGCGCCCATGCCAGCCAGGATGAACAGCCAGGTGTCGGCGGAGGGGAACAGGCCGCTGATGTAAGCGGTGTTCCTCTGGTAGCCCATGTCGGTCACGTAGCCGTCGTGGAGGCGGATGAAAAACGGCAGCGCCCACCAGCACGTCAACAGCCCCCCGACGACGAGCGTGGGCGCGCTCCAGCGGAGCGCGCCCAGCCAGTCGTGGTTGCGCAAGGCGTACATCGCCACGAGCACGACAACGCCCATCCCGGCGAAAAGGAGGGGGTCGATGTGGGACATTGCCGAGCACGCCAGCATGACCGCCGCCCATGCCCGGTAACGGCCGTCCTGTAGACCCCTCATCACCAGGCCGAGGAACACCAGGGCGAACCAAAGTGCCCAGGCGAAAGCGAACTCGCCGGCCAGCGTCGACGCGATGTTGCCCCCGTAGATCGAGTACTCGGTGCCGAACATGTACGGCACGGTGGCGGCCGCCAGCACCGCGGGGACAGGGAAGGGCGCTCGGGCCAGGCGGCCCATCAGCCAGGCGGCCACAGGCATGAGGACCATGGGTGCGGCCGTCACCAGCTTGAAGGCAACATTGTAGGGAATGACCTGGGCGAGCGCCACGATCGAGTAGATCGGGAGCGGGAAGTAGAACGTGGGGGCCGGGAAACCGTCCCAGTTGGACGAGGTCCACCCCTCTGGGCGCAGGTGCGGGAGCACCTGGTGGGCCACCACCCAAGGCAGCAGCACGTGCGCGCCCGTGTCCCCGCCCGAGATCGTCGTGGCACTGAATAGGTCGGACGGGACGAACTGCCAGAAGACGAACACCACCGAGGCGACCACCACGACGAGCGACACGAAGTGCTCGGGCTGGGCGAGGCGGGCGCCCCGCTCCCAGCACCAGCGGCCTAATCTGGCGAGCTCTTCCTGGCCGCGCCGGCGCGGGTACGCGATCGCGTCTTCGGCCGGGATCTCAGCTCTAGCAGCGGCCTCCTCCGCGACACCGTCCTCTTGCCGGCCAGGGCCGGCACGCTCATCGGTGTAGGTCATCCCCTGCCATTGTTGCGTGCGCGCCGCTCATGCGGAGGGCACCTTCGGGCGCCGCCCGCTCCGGGCGGCGGGCGGCGGGCGGCAAATCGCACTGCCCCAGCCCCCGAGACGAACGGTGCTCGGCCGCTCAGCGCCCCACGGTGGCGAGGTCCAGCACCCCGGCCAGCGAGAGCATGCCGTCGCGTGCCTCCCACCAGCGTAGGTCGCACGACGAACAGCTATGCAGCGCCACCGGTTCCCCGGCGACGACCATTTCGATCACGACCAGTTGCCTGGTGTGGCAGTTGGGACACTTCATCGGCCCTGCTCCTGTTGGCTCCGGGTTTCCCGGCCACCTGTCCCCGTCTTGCCCGAGGGCGTACGGCGGCCAAGTACAGCATCGGCAAATCCGGCCTCAGGCCTTAGCGACTGGTAAACGGCGACGCCCAAGAGCCCCGGGTGGAGAAGACGCGGAACCGGCGGCGCATGCCGCCTCCCGCTCGCCGGTCCCAGCCCGCCCGCTCGCCTGGCTAGCCCGCTTCCGCGGCCGGCTCCCGGCCACCCCGGCGGTCGACGCAGAACCAACCTCGGGGCACGCTCAAGGTGTCGGCGTGGCGGGCGCAGAGCGGCCAGCGGTGGGACGGCTCGGAGGCCGGCCCCGGCTCGTCGTCGAGCCAGGCACAGCGCGCCGCGTAATCGTACGCCAACCAGGCCGACGCCTTGGCTGGGCAGGCGGGCCGGGCACAGCTCCCAGGGCTCACGGCCCGAAGTTAGCGCGGCTCGCTCCTGCGTACCGTGATATGGACCGTCAGGGCCTAAGATTGCCCCATGAGGCAACCCGGGGACATGAGGCCCCGCCAGCCCGGCCAGCCTAACGGCAACCAGTCTACGGGCCCCGACCGCTCTTGGCGTTGGGTCCTGGGGGCATTGGTGGTGATCGTCATCTTGGCGATCCTGGTGTCGAACGTGATGTCCCAGTCCCAGCCTACCTCGGTACCCTACAGCCAGTTCCACAACGCGCTCGTCCACCACCAGGTGAAAAAGGCGCAAGTCAACACCAGCAGCGGGGCTATCACCTTCACCACTACGAGCGGGGCGCAGCACGAAACCCAAGGCCCTGGCGGGGTGCTGACGGACCTCTCCGAGGTCAACATGCTCAACAAGTACGTGAGCGACGTCTCGTTCACCTCCCCGAGCGAGCCCTGGTACATCGCATTGCTACCAGACATCGTCATATTCGGCCTAGTGCTCGGCTTCTTCGTGTGGATGGCCAGGCGCGCCCAGGGCCAGATGGGCGGCATCATGTCGATCGGGCGCAGCCGGGCCAAGGTCTACACCACCGAGCGGCCGCGCACGACCTTCGCCGACGTGGCCGGCTATGACGGAGTCAAGCTCGAGATCCGGGAAGTGGTCGACTTCCTCCGTTCCTCCAGCCGTTTCAAGGAGATCGGCGCCAAGATCCCCAAGGGGGTCCTGCTGGTGGGCCCCCCGGGCACGGGCAAGACCCTTCTCGCCCGGGCGGTAGCAGGTGAAGCGGGCGTCCCGTTCATGTCCGTGACCGGCTCGGACTTCATGGAGATGTTCGTCGGCGTCGGCGCCTCCCGGGTGCGCGACCTCTTCCAGAGCGCCCGTAAACAGGCACCGGCCATTATTTTCATCGACGAGATCGACTCGATCGGCCGCAAGCGCGGCGCCGGGCTCGGCGGTGGCCACGACGAGAGAGAGCAGACCCTGAACCAGATGCTGGCCGAGATGGACGGCTTCGAGACCACTGAGGGCGTGGTGATGATGGCGGCCACGAACCGGCCCGACATCTTGGACCCGGCCCTCCTCCGGCCAGGTCGGTTCGACCGCCAGATCGTGGTGCCCTTGCCCGACCTCGAGGAGCGCCTACCCATCCTGGCCGTGCACTGCAAGGACAAGCGCATGGCCCCAGACATCGACCTGCGCGTCGTGGCCCGGGGCACGCCGGGCATGAGTGGTGCCGACCTGGCGAACCTGGTCAACGAGGCCGCCTTGCACGCCGTGCGCCGCAACGCCCAAGCCGTCCACATGATCGACTTCGAGGCAGCCCGCGACCGGGTCCTCATGGGCCAGCGCCGCGAGTCCACGGTGCTGTCCGACAAGGAGAAGGAAGCCACGGCCTACCACGAAGGTGGCCACGCCGTCTTGGCCTACGTACTACCCGACGCCGACCCGGTCCACAAGGTGACCATCCTCCCCACCGGCATGGCGCTCGGCGTCACCCAGCAGCTCCCGATCGAGGAGCGGCACAGCTACTGGCGGGAGTACATCGAGGACACGATCTGCGTGATGATGGGCGGGCGCTGCTCAGAGCAGCTCGTCCTCGGCACCACCTCCACCGGGGCCTCGAACGATCTGCAGCGAGCGACCGAGCTGGCCCACAAGATGGTGGCCGAGTTCGGCATGAGCGACCGGATCGGGCCCATGGCCTGGGGCGCAGAGACGCAGGTATTCCTGGGCGAGGACATCATGCACGCGGGCCGGGACCACAGCGACGTCACCTCCCGCATCATCGACGAGGAGGTAGAGCGCATCCTCCGAGAGCAGGAGAGCCGGGCCACCCGGCTCCTCCAGGAGCACCGCCGCGGCCTGTCCTCGGTGGCCCACCGCCTGTTGGAGAAGGAGACCATCGACGGCGCCGAGGTGGGGCGTCTGGTGGACCAGGCCTACGGGCGGCCCGTGCACGAGAACGTGGAGATCATCCCCACCTTCGCCGAGGGCGACCTGGACGAGCCC
>JBOGGK010000393.1:0-8378 GCA_050744045.1 Acidimicrobiales bacterium
CAGCGCTGCCGACCCGAATAGTTGTGGAGGCAGCGCAGGGAGCCCCGGGCGTAGCCGCGCCGGCCCGTGAACGCCGCGGACGCCGCGGGTCCGCCAACGTATCCGGCCCCCCGCCCGACGAGGGCGCCGGCCCACACCGCCTCGCGGCCAGGGACCGGGCGCACTGGCTGGTCAAAGAACTGCAGGACTGCGTGCCAGGAGCCGCCGCCGAGGTCATCGCCCTCCTGGGCCGGGCCAGGACCGAGGGCTGGCCCGAGGTGCTCAGGGCCGCTTTGTACGCGGACGCGGTGGCCGCCCTCGTCGCCAACGACGGCCGCTTGAGGGAGGCGGTGACCACCTTGCGCCAGCAGGCCGAACTGGACGGCGAGCCGGTCATGGAGGCGCTCGCGCTCGCGCTGGGGTCCTGGGACCAGCTCGCCGGAGGGCACCCTGAAGCCGCCGTGGCCGCTGACGCCGACCTGGCCCGCGCCACGGTGCTCCTGGAGTTGGCGGAGGACCTCGACCGCTACAACCGTTACGAACGGGCGAGCGCTCACATCGCGGCAGCCGTCTCCTACGGGTACCGGAGGCTATGGGAGCTGGAAGACGAACAGTACCAATTGGCCGAACGCGTGTTGGTACGTGGGGAAGAGAAGTTCCTGCGGGCGGTGGTGCTGTTCAACCGGGCCGAGCTGCAAATGAAATGGGCTTGCGCTTTGCGCGAGATAGACGAGCAAGAGGAGGTGGGGCGCCACTGCCGGCTGGGTTCTCAGGCCGTCGGCGTGGCGCTGCAGCAGGCCGATCTGCCCCATACCTGGCGCAGCGGGCTGGCCGTGGTTGACCTCATGTTCGCTGCCCTGAGCGGGAAAAGCGTCGCCGACGACGCCCGGCGGCTGCCGGCCGACGAGCTTTACTACGAGTTCGCGGCCCACCTCCCGCTCGCCGAGGCCTTGGCCGATGCCAGCCATGGCCGGCGCCGCTCCTCGATGGAAAAAGCCAGCCGGGCGTTGGCCGCCCTGGGCCCGGCGACCCGGCCGGAGGAGTACGACCTCGCCCTTTTCCTCTGGGCTGAGCAAAACGAGACGGCTAAGGGCGGGCCCAGCCCGGCCCTGCGCTACGCAAAGCGCCAAGCTCGCCTCAGGTGGCAGAGCCGGCTCAGCGCGCTGGCATCGATGCGCTCCCTCCTCCGGGGGGAACGCCTGCGAGGAGAGCACGCGCTGTTCCGCCGCCACGCCTTCTTCGACGACCTCACCGGGCTGGCGAACCGCCGGGAGCTGCACCGGTTCCTGGGCCTGCTGGCCACTAAGGGTGCAGGGCGGGTGACATTGATGCTTTGCGACATCGACAACTTCAAACGGGTCAACGACAGGTTCGGGCACCTCGTGGGCGACATGGTCCTGGTCGAGGTGGCGTCGCTGCTCTCAGCGAGCGTAAGGTCTGCCGACCTGGCAGCGCGCCTCGGGGGCGACGAGTTTGTGCTTGTCCTCGACAAGGTCGACCTGGGCTCGGCGGAGGTGAGGGCCTCCGCGATAGTAAGGGACTTGGCTGAGAGGTCCTTGTCCCATGCCCCGCCCGGGTTGAAGGTGAGGCTCAGCATCGGGGTGGCCGGCGGGCACGCAGGGCAGGCCGAGGAGCTGCTCCGGCGCGCCGACGTTGGGCTCTACCAGGCCAAAGCGGCCGGCGGCTCGCGCTGTGTCGCCGTCCGCTGAGCGCCTAACGATGGGTAGCCAGCGTTGGCGTCGGCGAGGTGGGCCGGCGTTGGGCGTCAGCGAGCGTTCCCGCCCGCCCTGGGGCCGGCGATGAAGTGCCCTTACGAGCGGGGCCTTCCTGGCGATGCCGCCCGGTTTCCTGGGCTCCTGGGCGAAGCGGTCTTGGCTGCCTGCGGCGAAAGCGGCCGGGCGCATGGCCGACCGCGCGTAAGTTGACAAAAGCCTCGCCTATCGGAAGAGGTTTTCGCGCACTTTTGTACTCCTGCCGAGGAGCTTTCTGCTGTTGTCTACGCTATGCGTACAAAGGTTTACATAGGCTCCCGACAGTAGGCGGGAAAACGTCTACAACGGCAGAAAACCCCCGCCCGACCGAGGGGGTTTTTGTCGAGTTGTCTACGCTTGAAGCAGAAGAGGCGCCGGCAAGCTTCGCCATTGACAAGTGGGCCGGGCCCGAGGCTCGCCGGGCCGGGGGCCGGGCCCGCCGGCGCAGACCTCGCCGCCCCCTAGCGGTTGCCGGTGAGTCAGCAGCGCGGCGCCCCGCCCTCAGCGCCGACCCGTGGGCTCAGCGCGGCACTAGCTAGTTGCCCCAGCCGGGTTCCCGCGGTGCCGGGAGGTCCCCAGCGAGGAGGGTGACCGTTTCCTGAGCAAGGAGGGTGACTGTTTTCTAAGCTGGTGAGGCCATGTACCCTCCGCCGTACCCCCCGCCGGTAGCGTCGACTGACGCGGTCGCCGTAGGTGTGACGGTTGTCGCCACCCTGGTGGTGCTGGCCTTGTTGGGCGCCGTCGGGTACCTGTTGGCGAGCGTCCGCCAACTGCGCCGCGAGGCCGCCAAGCTTTCAGATGAAGCCCAGGCGTTGGTGGACGACCTGGGCGTCACGGTGCGCCGAGCAGGGGACGAGGTGGAGCGAGTAGAACGCATGGTAGGGAGCGCCGAGGCCATAAGCGACGCTGTCGGTTCGGCGTCGCGGTTGGTGGGGGGCGTCGTCTCCGAACCGCTGATCAAGGCGGTGGCTTTTGGCAGTGGGGTGGCCCGGGCGGTGCGGTTGCTGAAGGGCGGCACGGTCCCGACGGCGGTACCGGCCCATCCGGTGCCGAGCGCCAAGCGCCGCGAGGCCAAGTCGCCCAAGCGCTCTGAGCTCGCCATGCGGGCTGAGCCGGCCATACAAGCGGGGCGGGGCAAGCGGGCGGGGCGGGGCAAAGGCACCGACTTGGGCAAGCGGGCGGGACGGGTGACCCACCTGAGCCAGGATAAAAGAGCCGAGCTGGCCGTGGCGCCCGAACGGTCCAGGCGAGGCCGGGCCCCCCGCCGGGCGTTGCCGTCCGGAGTGAAGCTGGACGACCGGGAGGGCCGCTGATGCCTGATCGACCCGACCGGTGAAGCGTAGATCGGGACGGCCGCTGATGCCTGATCGAGCCGACTGCTGATGCCTGATCGGGACGGCCGCTGATGCTCAAAAGAGCGACGTGGACGGGCCTGGGCCTGGTCATCGGTCTCGGGGCATCCAAGTGGCTCGAGCACAAGGCCCGACGGCACCTGGCCCGTTACCTCCCCCTGGGCCGCCTACCGCTGAGAGCGGGGGCGAGCGCGCCAGCCAGCGCCCGGGAAGCGGCGAACGGCGCGCTGGGGGACGTCCGCTACGCCCTCGAGGAAGGCCGCAGGGCTATGGCTGACCGTGAGGACGAACTGCGCCGGCAACTGGGCCTGGGCGGGGCCGGCCGGGGCCGGGTCGTCCCCTTGGGACGCGCCCGCCCCCGGTATGATCCCCGCGTACCCGGCTGGAGAGGAGGCGATGCCGATGGGTCCCGCGCAGTGGGACGGGGTCGCGGGGAAGCAGGTCGTACTGACCGGCGGCACTAGTGGCATCGGGCTGGCGGCGGCCGAGGCGCTGGCCGCCAAGGGTGCCAATGTGGCCATCGTGGCCAGGGACAGCCGGCGCGGCGAGGAGGCCGCAGGCCGTGCCCGGGCCGCCGCCGCAACCGCGGGCAGGCACCCCACGGTCGAAGTCCTCCTGGCCGACCTCAGCTCGCAGGCCGAGGTCCGGCGCCTGGCGGGAGAGGTGGAGCGCCGCTACCCGAGGGTGGAGGTGCTGGTCAACAACGCCGGCGCCATTTTCAGCCGGCGCCAGCTGACCGGGGACGGGGCCGAGCGGACCTGGGCGGTCAACCACCTGGCCCCGTTCCTCCTCACCGTGCTGCTGCTCGACAAGTTGCAGGGCTCCGCCCCGGCGCGGGTGGTCACCACCGGTTCCGAAGCGGGCCGGCGGTGCCAGATCCCATTCGACGACCTCGACGGCACCCAGGCCTACGCCAGTTCCTGGTCGCCCGCTCCGGGGTTCCGCCGTTACGGGGAGACCAAGCTCGCAAACATCGTGTTCACGATGGAGCTGGCCCGGCGCACTCAGGGCACGGGGCTCAGCGCCTACTGCTTCCACCCGGGCAACGTCGCCACGAACTTCAACCGCAACAACGGCGCCTTCATGAGGTTCGGCATGACGGTGGCGAAGCGGTTCTCACGGACTCCGGCCGAAGGGGCGCAGACGCTGGTCTGGCTGGCCGAGTCCGGAGCACTGGACGGCAAGAGCGGCGCCTACTTCTGCGACATGAAGGAGCAGGACGTGCCGGCGGGGGCCAATGACCTCGAGGTCGGCCGGCGGCTGTGGGAGATCAGCGAAACCCAAGTGAGGGTGGCCGCCTCGCAGGCCCCCTGATGTGCCACCGTGCCGGTGCCGTCCCGGGGCCCGAGCCTGGGTGCCCGACCATGGGCCATCTTGTCCCTTCGGGCAGGCCGGTGAGCCCCCGGCGCGCCGGCCGCCCCCCGAGCCGCCCTCCGGCCCCTCGGGCTCTTCGGCTCCCCGGCCCTCGGGCCCTTTCGGCTCCCCAGCCCGTACATCTGCTGTGGGCAGCCGAGCCGTGAACGACGCCGACGTCTCCGACGACGCATTGCTGGCGGGCATGGCGGTTGGCGACGAGGACGCCGGGGTGGCTTTCGTCCGCCGCTACCAGCGCCGTGTCTACGGGCTGGCTCACGCGATGGTGGGGGACGGGGCCCTGGCCCAGGACATCGCCCAGGAGGCGTTCCTGCGAGCGTGGCGCCATGCGCTCGCGTTCGACCGCCGCCGGGCCTCGGCCAGCACCTGGCTCCTCACGATCACTCGCAACCTCGCCGTGGACGCCCTGCGCCTACGCCGCGCCGTCGTCATCGACCCCGCAGACGCCCTGTGGGCCAGCCTCCCCGATCCCGGCCGGCTGCCCGAGGACCAAGCCGGCGCCAGCGATGCCCGGGCCAGGGCGGCCGCCGCCCTCGCTTCGCTGCCCCGCGAACAGTGCCGGGCCGTCGTCCTCGCCGCCATCTACGGCTACACCGCCGCAGAGGTGAGCACGGTCGAGGGTGTCCCTATCGGGACGGTGAAGAGCCGCATCCGCCGGGGGCTGCTCAAGTTGCGGGCGGTGGCGGGCGTCCCCGGCGGCGGCAGCGGCGGCAGTGAGGGGGGGCTCCCGTGAGCGCCGGCGACATCCCGGTGCCCGAAACCCCGCCCGAACTGCCGCCGGCCTGCGCCGCCGTCGACGCCGACCTGGTCGAGCTGGCCCTAGGGGCGCTGGCCGGGAAGGTCCGAGTTGCGGCGGTGGCCCACCTGGAAGGCTGCGACCGGTGCTCTTCGGAGGTGGGACAGCTCTCAGCCGCCGCAGACCAATTGCTCAACCTTGCCCCGAGCGCCGAGCCGCCCGTCGGCTTCGAGGCCCGGGTATTCGAACGGTTGGGGCTACGAGCCCCGCCCAGCGGGGAGAGCCTGGCCAAGCCGTCGTCCCGCCCGCTCCGGCGCCCGTGGGCGCAGCGGCAGGCCCCGCCTGAGCCGGGCGCGGCGGGTCGAGGCTGGCTGGTTGGCCCGGTTCGCCGGGCAGCCGCAGTGGCTGCCGCGGTCGTGCTCATCTTCGCAGGAGGGGCGCTGGCGGGCCGTAGCCTGACCGGCTCTCCTGGCCCGCAAGAGGCCGCCGCCGGTGCCGGCTCCGTGGCGACCTCGGCCCTGGTGAACAGGGGCCGGACGGTGGGCCGTGTCTTCCTCTACGCCGGCAACCCGACCTGGCTGTTCATGTACCTGGACGCTCCGGGCGGGGCGGCCTGGCAAGGCACCCTCCGCTGCGAGGTGACCCTGGACGGCGGCCCGGCCCTAGTGCTCGGGCACTTCTGGCTGACGGGCGGGCAGGGCGCGTGGGGTGCCAGCGTCAGCCAGCCGGCGGGGAGGCTGCGCCAAGCGAGGGTGCTCAACCGCGGCGGGAGGGTCCTGGCCGTCGCCGACCTGCCGAGCTGATCTTCGGGCCGTCCCGACGCCAGAGGTGGGCCGACGTCAGAGGCGGGCCCACGTCAGAGGCGGGGGCCGCGGAGGCGCCGAGGCCGCGGCGATATCCTGTTGGTCATGGACGCCAACGGGCTCCGGCGCGCCTATACGGACTTCTTCGTCCGCCGAGGGCACATCGAGGTCCCCTCGGCCGGCCTGGTCCCGCACCACCCGCGAGCACCGCTTTTTACCAACGCCGGCATGAACCAGTTCATCCCCTACTTCCTCGGCGAGGAGATCCCGCCCTACCCCCGCGCGGTGAGCGTGCAAAAGTGCGTGCGGGTCAGGGGCAAGCACGACGACATCGACCAAGTCGGCCGCAGCCCGAAGCACGTGACGTTTTTCGAGATGCTCGGCAACTTCAGCTTCGGCGACTACTTCAAGGCGGGCGCCATCGCCTATGCCTGGGAACTGCTCACCGAGGATCTTGGCCTCGACGGGGACCGGCTCTGGGTGACCGTCTACACCGACGACGACGAGGCGGCCGACATCTGGGCCGACCGGGTGGGGGTGCCGAGGTCGCGCATACAGCGCACCGGTGAGGACAATTTCTGGGAGATGGGCGACACCGGCCCGTGCGGGCCCTGCTCGGAGATCCACTACTACCGGGGTGCCGAGTGGGGAGCGGGCGGCGGGCCCGTCGGCGGCGGCGAGGCGCGCTTTGTCGAGCTGTGGAACCTGGTCTTCCAGAGCTACGACCGCCAGCTCTCGGGCGAGCTGGTGCCGCTGCCGAAACCAGGCATCGACACCGGCGCCGGCTTGGAACGGGTGCTCACCGTGTTGCAAGGCGTCCGCTCGATATGGGAGACCGATGTGCTTAGCGACCTCGTGGCGCGAGCGGAAACGTTGACCGGCCGGCGTTACGGCGACGACGCCGGGACCGATGTGGCATTGCGGGTCCTCGCCGACCACGCCAGGACCATGTCATTTATGATCTCCGACGGCGTCTTCCCTTCCAACGAGGACAGGGGCTACGTGCTGCGCCGGATCATCAGGCGGTCGGTGCTGCGGGCCTACCTACTGGGTACGTCGAAGCTCGTCTGCCCCCCGATGGTGGCGGCCGTGGTGGACGTCATGGGGCGGGCCTACCCCGACCTAGTGAAAAACGCCGACTTCGTGGCCGGGGTGGCAGGGCGGGAGGAGGAGCGCTTCCGGGCCAACCTCCGATCGGGCATGGCCCTGTTGGAGGCCGAGCTGGCCGGGGGACGGGTCATCGGCGGCGCCACCGCGTTCAAGCTGCACGACACCCACGGCTTCCCGGTGGAGCTGACGAGGGAGATCGCTTCGGGCCGGGGGGCGAGCGTCGACGACGCCGGCTTCGCCACCGCCATGGCGCGCCAGAGGGAGCAATCGCGCCAGGCCGGCCCAGGCCGGACGGACGAGGCCGGGGCCAACCTTGCTGCCTACCGGGAGTTGCTCGAACAGTTCGGGTCGACCGACTTCGTCGGCTACGGCGCCCTCAGCTCAGAGGCAAGGGTGCTGGCGGTACTCGAGGGGCGGGGAAAGGGAGAGGTGGAGATTTTCCTCGACCGGACGCCGTTTTACGCCGAGGCGGGCGGCCAGGTAGGCGACACGGGGACCGTTTCCACCCCTACGGGCCGGGCGCATGTCGCGGCGACGACGGCGGCCCTGCCGGGCCTCCATCGCCACACGGCCGTGGTCGAGGAAGGTTTCATCGCCCCCGGCCAGGAGGCGTTCGCCAGTGTCGACGCCCCCCGGCGGGCAGCCATCCGGCGCAACCACACGGGCACCCACCTGCTCCACTGGGCGCTCCGGGAAGTGCTGGGCCCGCACGTCAGGCAACAGGGTTCTCTCGTAGCCCCCGACCGGCTGCGCTTCGACTTCACCCACTACGCCCAGGTGACCCGGGCCGAACTGGACAAAGTAGAGGATCTCGTCAACTCGGAGATATTGGCCGACATGGCCGTGGTGACCGAAGAGATGCCCCGCGCCGAGGCCGAAGCCAAGGGCGCCATCGCGTTTTTCGGCGAGAAGTACGGCGAACGGGTGCGGGTGGTGCACGCTGGCAGCGGTTCTGTCGAGCTGTGCGGCGGGACCCATGTCGAGCGCCTCGGCATGATAGGCCCGCTCGAGGTGATCTCCGAGAGCTCGATCGGTTCCAACCTGCGCCGGGTGGAGGCGCTCAGCGGCACCGCCACGCTCGAGCGCCTCAGGTCCAACGAAGAGCGCCTCGCCCACGCCGCCAGCTTGTTGAAGGCCACCCCCGAGGAACTGGCGGTTGCCATCGAGCGCCGCTTGGGCGAGCTGCGCCAGGCCCAGGACGACCTGCGCGCCGCCCGCCAGGGCGCCGTGGCCGCTGAAGCGGTGGCGCTGGCGGGCGGGACCAGCCACGGCG
>JBOGGK010000394.1:0-14622 GCA_050744045.1 Acidimicrobiales bacterium
CTCTTGGGGTTGGCCTTCCCGCGCACAAAAGGGGGCAGGGAAAGCGTCTCGGCCAAGGGGACCAGGTAGGGGCGGCCGGTCTCGAGCACGGCGCCTTCGCGGCGCAGGTCGAGCTCGTCCAGCACGAAGTCTTTGACCTTGCGCTCGACCTCCCTGTCCCCGGGGAGGAAGCTGCACCGGATCCGGTAGGCGCGCTCGCCCAAACGGAGGTCGACGCTGGCAGGCTGGACGTTGCCAGGCGGGACCCGGAGCTCGCCGGCCGCCAACCACCCGGCCCCGACCGCCTCGGAAAGCATCTGGCTCGGGAGGACGCCCTCCGTGCCAGGGCCCAGCTCGGCTAGTCGGGACGGGGCCGGCATCGCCCCGCCATCGTAGTGGCCGGCGCGGTAGGGTCTTGGCGTGGCCAACGGCACAGGCAAGAGCGGCCACCGGGACAACCTCAGGCTGCTGAGCCGGGCCTTTTTCGCCGTGGCCCTGGCCGCCCTGGCCGCCGCGGTGGTGAGGTTGCGCGGCAGCGGGGGCACGCCCCCTCATCGCGGCGGTTGGCGCCAGTTGTCGGTAAGCGAGCTGGGGCCGGTGGAAAAGCCCTAGGTGCGCGCCGTAGTGGTGGGCCTGGGGGCGGTAGGTGCCCGCAGCGCCCGCCAGCTCCTTTCCTCCAACGCCATCAGCGAGCTGGTCGTGCTCTCCCGGCACCCTCTCAGAGCCGAGGCGACGGTGGGCGCGCTCGGGAGCCCCGGCATGGTCGAGCTCTGGGAGCTGTCGGGGAGCACCTTCGACCGGGCGCTCCACGGCGCAGGGGTGGTCCTCCTCACCGCTCCCGGGGCAGGCTCGGCGCTGGCCGCCACCAGCCTGGCCGCGGGGGTCCCGGTAGTCTCCGCGTCCGACGACCCGGCCGAAGTGCGCTCCCTGCTCGAGCTCGACGCCGAGGCCCGGGAGCGGGGCACGACCCTGGCGGTGGGCGCAGGAATGGCACCCGGGCTCTCTTGCCTGCTGGCGGCATGGGCGGCGGGCAAGATGGACCAAGCATGCGAAGCCCACGTCGCCACCCTGGGCACGGGGGGCCCGGCCTGCGCCCGCCGCAGGCACGCGGCGCTGCGTGAGCCGGTCGACGAGTGGCGCGACGGCACGTGGGTGCGCAAGGTGGCGAGCTCCGGCCGGGAGCTGGTGTGGTTCCCGGGCCATTTGGGGGCCGACTGCTACCGGGTCAACCGCCCGGACGCCCTACTGCTCGCCAGGGCACTGCCGGCGCTGCGCTCGGCCAGCGCCCGGGCGGCGGCCTCGCGGCGTGACCGCACGACCTCGTGGCTCCCGATGCTGCGCCCGCCCCACCCCGAGGGGACCCTGGGCGCGCTCCGGGTGGAGGTCCGGGGCCGGGCAGGCGGGGCCGCCGAGGCGGTCCTCGTGGGGGCGAGCGGCCGCCCGGCGTTCGTTGCCGGCACGGTCACCGCCGGCGTCGCCGTCCGGGCGGCGAACGGCCAGTTGTCGCCGGGGGCGGGAGGGTTGGCGTCGGTGGTGCCCAACCCGGGGGATCTGCTGGCCGAGCTCGCCGGGCGGGGGGTGAACCTGATGGCGTTCGAGGGGGCCAGGCTTACCCCGGCCTGGTGAAGAGGGCCGCGCCTGGGCCGCTCCGGGCCGGGCGCGCTCAGCTCACGGCTTGCGCCGGTGCTTCCAGCTGTAGGGGTCAGGCCAACCCAGGGTGGCGAGCGCTCGGTTCACAAGGCTGAGGGCCGCGGTCGCTTCGTAGTCGTCCGAGCGCTGGCGGATACGCGTCACCAGCTCGGCCCTGGCCCGTTCCAGCTGCGCCCGGTCCCCGGCGGCGGCCAGTTCGTCGGCCCCCTGCCGCAGGCCGTCGAGCGCCCCGCCGCTGGCATTGGCGAGGGCAACGGCGCGCTCGGCGGTCGGATCCGGGGAGACGGGCATGGGCGCAAACAGTAGCGGATCGGGCAGCGGGCGGGTAGCTGGGAAGGGCTCAGGCCTTGGGCCGGCGCAGCCGCCCGAGGAACCGTACGAGGGGGTCGTACTTCACGTCGACGACGCGTTCTTTCATGGGAATTATCGCGTTGTCTGTGATCTTGATGTGCTCGGGGCAGACCTCAGTGCAGCACTTGGTTATGTTGCAGTACCCGAGGCCCTCGGTTTCGTGCAGGGCGTCCTTGCGGTCGACGGAGTCGTTCGGGTGCATGTCGAGCTCGGCATAGCGGATGAAGAAGCGGGGGCCGGCGTAATGGCGCTTGTTTTCCTCGTGGTCCCGGATGACGTGGCAGACGTCCTGGCACAACCAGCACTCGATACACTTGCGGAACTCCTGCGAACGCCCGACATCGGACTGGTACATGGTGAACGGGGCCACCGGCTGCTCAGCGCTCGGCGCGAAAGCCGGGACCTGCTTGGCCTTTTCGTAATTGAACGAGACATCGGTGACCAGGTCCTTGATGACGGGGAAAGTCCGTAGCGGCGTGACCGTGACCGTTTCCCCGGGGTCGAAAATCGACAGCCTCGTCATGCACATGAGCCTCGGCCGGCCGTTGACCTCGGCGGAGCACGAACCGCACTTGCCCGCCTTGCAGTTCCAGCGCACCGCGAGGTCGTTGGCCTGGGTGGCCTGGGCCCGGTGAACGGCGTCGAGGACGACCTGGCCCTCCTCCGCCTGGACGACGTAGTCGCGCAGCGCCCCCCCGCTGGCGTCGCCCCGCCACAGGCGCAGCTTCAGGTCATAGCTCAATGCTCGTCCCCCAACAGCTTGGCCAGCTCGGGCGGCGGCTGGGGCAACGGCTGGCGGCGGACCGTGAGGGCGCCGACGGTGGGTGGCTTCAACTCGACGACCACGTTTTGGTCGCCCCAGTAGGGGTCCGTCATGGGATAGTCGTCACGGGTGTGGCCGCCCCGGCTTTCCTGGCGTTCAAGGGCCGAACTGGCTACGGCCTCCGAGACGAGCAACATGTTACGCAGGTCGAGCGCCAAGTGCCAGCCCGGGTTGTACTGGCGGTTACCCTCGACCGAGGCTCCGGCGGCGCGCTCAACCAAGGTGGCGATCTTGTCGAGCGCCTCTTTCAGCTCCTCTTCGACCCTGATTATGCCCACCAGGTCCTGCATGGTCTCTTGCAGCTCCTGATGGATGGCATACGGGTTTTCCTCGGGCCGCCCGGCCCGGAAAGGCGCCAGCGCGTCCTCGGCAGCTTGGGCCAGGTCGCCCTCGGCGACGTGAGGCCGCGACGCCCCGAGCTGGCCGGCGTAAGCGGCGGCGTGCTCGCCCGCCCGCTTGCCGAACACGAGCAGGTCCGAGAGCGAGTTCCCGCCCAGGCGGTTGGCGCCGTGCATGCCGCCCGCGACCTCCCCGGCGGCGAACAGCCCGGGGACGATGGAGGCCTGGGTGTCGGCATCGACCTCCACGCCCCCCATGACATAGTGGCAGGTGGGGCCTATCTCCATCGGCTCCTTGGTGATATCTACGTCAGCCAGTTCCTTGAACTGGTGGTACATCGACGGCAGGCGCCGCTGGATGAACTCCGGGCTGCGCCGGCTGGCGATGTCCAAGAAGACCCCGCCGTGGGGGGAGCCCCGTCCCGCCTTCACCTCGCTGTTTATCGCCCGGGCCACTTCGTCACGGGGGAGGAGCTCCGGGGGCCGGCGGTTGTTGCGCTTGTCCTCGTACCAACGGTCCGCCTCTTCGATATTGTCCGCCGTCTCGGCCTTGAAGAACTCCGGTATGTAATCGAACATGAACCGGCGGTCCTCGGAGTTGCGGAGCACACCGCCGTCCCCCCGTACCGATTCGGTGACGAGCAGGCCCCGCACCGAAAGGGGCCAGATCATGCCGGTCGGGTGGAACTGCACGAACTCCATATTGAGCAGGGTCGCCCCCGCCCGCAGGGCCAAGGCATGGCCGTCGCCCATGCATTCCCACGAGTTCGACGTGACTTTCCAGGACTTTCCGATCCCGCCCGTCGCGAGGACGACCGCGGGGGCTTCGAATACCACAAAGCGGCCGGACTCCCGCCAGTAACCGAAGGCGCCGGCGATGCGGCCGCCATCTTTCAACAGGTCGGTGACGGTGAGCTCCATGAAGACGTCGATGCCGAGCGACACGGCCCGCTGCTGGAGCGTCCGGATCATCTCGAGGCCCGTGCGGTCGCCGACGTGGGCCAGGCGAGCGTACCGGTGGCCGCCGAAGTCGCGCTGGCTGATCTTGCCGGCCGGGGTGCGGTCGAACAGGGCGCCCCACTGCTCCAGCTCGTAGACCCGGTCAGGCGCCTCCTTGGCGTGCAGCTCGGCCATCCGCCACTGGTTGAGGAGCTTCCCGCCGCGCATCGTGTCGCGAAAATGGACCTGCCAGTTGTCCTCGGGCCAGAGGTTGCCGAGGGCCGCCGCGATCCCTCCTTCGGCCATGACCGTGTGGGCTTTGCCCAGCAAGCTGCGGCATATGAGCGCAGTGCGGGCGCCGGAGGAGTGGGCCTCGATGGCGGCGCGGAGGCCAGCGCCGCCAGCGCCGATCACGACGATCTCGTACGAGTGGCGTTCGTACGCCTCTTCACTAGGCATTTGCTAGAAGAACCTCGTCTCGGGGATCCACCCGGCGGCGACCAGGCGGATGTACAGGTCGGTGAGGGCCACGAAGATCAGGCTCACCCAGGCGATCTGCATGTGCCTCACGTTGAGCTTGGAGACCACGCCCCAGAACCAGTAACGCACCGGGTGACGGGAAAAGTGCTTGAGCCTACCGCCCACGATATGGCGGCAGGAGTGGCAGGAGAGCGAATAGCCCCAGAGCAGTGCCGCGTTCACCGTGATCATTATCGAGCCGATCCCCATCCCCCACCCCCCGGGCCAGCGGAACGACTCGAACGCGTCCCACGTGAGGACACCGTTGATGAGGAGAGCGAGCACGAAGAACAGGCGGTGGACGTTTTGCAAAAGGAGCGGGAAACGGGTCTCGCCCGTGTAACGGCGGTGAGGCTCGGCTACCGCGCAGGCGGTCGGCGCCTGCCAGATCGACCGGTAGTAGGCCTTCCGGTAGTAGTAGCAGGTGGTGCGGATGCCGCCGGGGATGATGACCGCCAAAAGAGCCGGCGTTACCGGCCACCACGTGCCGATGAAGCCGACCATCGGTGGGTGCACGATGTGGGAGCCGGCGCGAGCATGGCCACAGATCGACACCAGGCACGGCGAGTACAAAGGGGACAGGTAGGGGCGCACGTAATAGTCGGCGTTCTCCCATGCTGCCCACGAGACGTAGCCCACGAACAGCACCAGGATCGTCGCCGTGATCGCCGGCTCCACCCACCAGCGGTCCTTGCGCAGGGTACGTGCCGCGATGGGCGCTCTCGGGGCGGCGCCGGGACTCGGCTGGGGCGCGATAGGGGCGGGGGTTGTGGTGGCCGTCATGCCCGGCACGAACTGGTGTCTGGGGCGAGCATGAGCCCAAACTAATCCGGCTCGGGGCTCGGGGGCACGACGCTTGGGTGTGGCTCATGTCTCATCCCGAGGCGCCGCCGGTAAAGTTCCAGCCCGCCAGGTGGAGGCTGGGGGCGTGGTGGAGGCTCCGGTGCAGCCCTCCGGGTGCCAAGCGCCCGTCGTCGCCCACGCCGAGCACCCGCCCCGGCGCCAGAGCAGCGGCGTAGGACTGGGTAAAACGGAGGTTGCCAACGGCACCGCGCACCTCGCCCCGTTCGATCAAGAACACGCCGTTGCGTGTGAGGCCGGTAACCACGAGCGTCTTGGGGTCGAGGACCCGGGTGTACCAGAAGTCGCTCACGAGCAGCCCGCGCTCGACGGCGCTGACCAAGGCGGAAGGTGGCTGGCCGGCGCTGCCGGCGCCCCTGCTGCCGGCGCCGCTCCTGCCGGTGCTCCTGCTGCCGGTGCTGGCGCTGGCGCCGATGAAGAGGTTCGTCGCCACTGCCCCGAATGCTTCCCCGCTTGGGACTGCGTGCCCGGTAGTCGCCGCCGGGCTGCTGGCCCGGGCGGCTGTCCGGCGGTCGTGGCAGACACCCCTCACCGTGCCCGCCTCGACCAGTTGGAAGGGGCGCTTGGGTGTGCCCTCGGCGTCGAACGCCGGCCCCACATGGCGAGCGTCGGTGGCGTCGTCCCAGATCGTGAGGGTCGGGTCGAACTGGCCCTCGCCGGTTGAGATGAACGAACGTCCCTCGTTCATAGCCTTGCCGTTGAAGGCGTAGAAAGTGAAAAAGTCCATCATGTAGGCGACGCAGCGAGGCTCCAGCACGACCTCGTAACCACCGGCCGTCAGCTCCATGGGCCGGGCGCCGCGCCGGGCACGTTCGGCCGCCGCCGCCCCGAGCGCGGCAGCGTCGACGTCGGCGAAACGAGCCGAATAGGTGGACGCGACGCCGTCGGAGCCATCGACCCGGTGTATGGCGTCGAGCGCGGCGCTCGTGTCCCGGGACGAGGCCCGCTGGCCGGCCGAATTGGCGAAGAGGTGCTCAGCCTCCGCGGTCTCGCAGAACCCGGCCGCCAAGGCGCCGCCACCGGCGGCCACGAACGCCGCCACCGCTTCTGCCCTCTCACGGGGACCGGCGGCGGCGGTGGCGGCGTCGTAATGGACGTCCTCGGACGCGCAGAGGGGGCTTGGAGAGCTGAGCCCAGGCCAGCCGGGGCCGGCAGGGCGCAGGGACGCCGCCCGCAGCGTGCGTTCTACCAAGGAGACGAGGGCATCGTCGTCTACCCGGAAGGTACTGGCCGCAGCCGTCCTGCCCGACGAGGTGAGCTCGAGGGAGACCTCGACGTGCTCATCCACCACGTTCTGGTGGATGAAAGAGTTCGCGAAGCGTGTCAGGCCCCGCCGGGCACGAGTAACGGTGACGCCGGCTTCGGCCCGGCCGGCGACGGCGTCCAGTACGCGCACGGCGAGGCCGTCCAGATCAGGCGCGCTCAGCGTGCACCCCCAGCTCGTTCAACGGGCCGGGGCCCGGAGGAGGCCATCGGCGGCCCTGCGCTCCCGTTCACCGGGCCGACCCCGGGCCCGGTCACCCCCGCACCCCGACCCGAACCCCGCGGAACCGGCAGGGCACGGCGGGGTGGCCCGTATGACCGACCTGCACCGGCTGGCCCTTACCGCAGTTGGGGGTACCCCAAAACCGCCACTCGTTTTGGCCGCCCACCATGTCGAGCGACCCCCAGAACTGGGGGCTTACGCCCGTGTAGGTAGGGTTGCGGACCATGCGCCCGAGGCGGCCACCGATAATCTCCCAACCCACCTGGCAGCCGAACTGGAAGTTGAGCCGGCGGTCGTCGATCGACCAGGAGCGGTTGGTGTCCATGTAGACCCCGTCGTCTGTCTCGGCGATCATCTGCTCGAGCGAGTGCGGGCCGGGCAGGAGGCCAATGTTGGTCATGCGGACCATCGGCACCCGGTCGTGGCCGTCGGCCCTGACCATCCCGCCTGGGGGTACCCCGGCCAGCGCGGCGGAGTCCCGGCCCGAGAGGACCCCCACCCAGACGCCGTCGCGCACGATGTCAGCCCGCCGGGCGGGCGTCCCCTCGTCGTCGTAGCCGAACGAGCCGAGCGCCCCCGGGAGGGTGGCATCGGCCGTGATCTGCATCAGGTCCGAACCCCATCGCAAGGTCCCCAGCCGGCGCAGGTCGAGCCAGGACGTACCGGCAAAGGCCGCCTCCCAGCCGAGGATCCGGTCCAGCTCGGTGGCGTGGCCGACCGACTCATGGATCTGAAGGGCCATCTGCTCGGAGCCGAGGATGAGGTCGCAGCGCCGTTCCGGGCAGGCAGGCGCGGACAGCAGGGCCACCGCTTGCGCGCCTACTCGTTCGGCATTGCCGAGCAGGTCCAGGCTGCGCACCAGCTCCCAGCCCTGCGTGCCGTACTGGCCACGGACGCCAGGGTAGGACCGTTCCTGGGTCTCGCTGTCCCCGATGGCGATCCCGGACAGCCACGCTCCGCATTCTCGGATGCGCTGGGAGACCAAGCTGCCCTCGCTCGTGGCCAGCCACTTCGAGGTGTCCCAGATCTGGTAGCCGGCCCGGCCGAGCTGGGCGCCGGCCGAGCGGGCCGCCGTCGTGGCCGACAAGAGGAGGTCGCCTTTTTCGGATAGGGCCACCGAGAGGGGATCTTCGGCGCACGGGCTTTCCCAGTGGTCCCTGACCTGGGCGACGGGGGCCAGTTCGAGCGGAGGCCCCCCGACACGGGCAGAGGCTTTGGCTGTCTCGGCCGCCCGTTGGCCGGTACGGCGCACAGCGGCGGGGGACAGGTCGGCGGTAGCGGCAAAGCCCCAAGATGAACCTATCAGCGCCCGTACCCCGACCCCGGAACGCTCGTCCTGGTGGAGTGCCTCGATATCCCCGTTCTGCGCGGTCATCGATTCGGTGTTGGTGACCATGGCACGGGCGTCGGCGTAGCGGGCGCCAGCAGACAGGGCCGCCTCCACGGCGACCTCGGCCAAGTCCATCATGCTGATGTCACCTCCCTGCTGTTGCGGCCCTGTTGTTGCGGCTCCCGACCTGCCGGAAAGCTTCTTCGAACGCCTTGGTCGGCGGCAACCCCTCCGGCTTCCCTCCCCGGGGCCACGCGCCACTGTAACCAAGCTGGCGGCGCTCGCCTCCACCCGTGGCACCGGGCAGCCGTCGGCCCCAAGCTGGATGGGGGATGCCGGTGGCCCCAAGCCGGCTCGCGGCGCCTCGTCCCCGGGAGCCGGCCCACCCGCCGAGTGTGATCTCACCGAGGCGGCGGCAGGGAGCACGCACCGACGCACATGCCGGCTGTCTATGATCTTTGCGGTGGGGTCGTTTGCCGGCAACGCCTCGGGGACGTAGCTCAGTGGCTAGAGCACCTGCTTTGCACGCAGGGGGTCGTGGGTTCGAGTCCCATCGTCTCCACCACGGAAATTCGACAAACCAATTTCTGATATTTGGGTGTCGGGCCATCGTTCGCGCAGATATGAACCCGCGACGCGGGACCCTGACAGGTCAAACCCGGTTGTGTCGTGGGCCGGAGGCGAGCAATCCTCAGGAGAAGGTCACGCGAGTCGCCTCCTGCTTGCCTTGGGCGAAACCGGCACGGGCTGAAGGGATGCGGGTCGCCAGATCCATCTGGTTTGTGCCCATAGCGGCTCGCGAATCGACGTCCGGCGTGATCACCGCGACGTGGCTTCCACGGGTGCGCAGGGCCTCGACCTGGCTTTCTACGTCAGTGCCCCACTCGGGAGATCTGCGCAGGCCCTCGAACTGGCCTTCTGGTAGTTCCCCGCTTCTTCCGCCCAGCGGTGCGAGCACGACGACGTTGGCGTAGCCCAAGGCAAGGTCGGCGTTCTCGGTGGAGCGCACGCCACCGTCGATGTAGCGAGAGCCGTTGATGCTGACGGTGGGGACGAGACCGGGCGCCGCGGTGCTGGCGGTGACCGCGTCCACCAGGCAGGTGCGCGTCAGCTCAGCTATAGCCTTTTTGGCACAGCTGTCGTCGACCAAGGCCTTGCCGTCGGGGGCAGCGGCCATGAGGGCCGCCGTGGCGGCGTTGTTGAGCGCGCGGGGCAGCTCGTTGGCATAGCGGTGCAGGCGGGCTGCCGCGTCATCTGCTATCAGCGGGTCCGCCCTCCCTGCTATTTCCAGATGGTGGCGTAGGTAGCACACCGACTCGGCGAGGTCCATGCCCCCGAGGCTGAAGCGGACGCTTAGGCGCTGGTCGAGCGCGGCATTATGGAGAAGTCCACATAACGAGCCCCTTATGCGGAATTCCGCATAAGAGGCACACCTGCGCAATGAGGCTCCTCGAAAGTGAAATTGACCTCGCGACTATTGCACTATGGCTCGATCATTCCAGCCTGCAATCAACGAACATCTACCTTCACGCCGACATGGTCCTCAAAGGTACTTGGTTACCGCATTTCGGAGGCCTGCTGGAGCGGTTGAGGGGGAGCATCCACCACTTGGGGGGAGGCGGTGAGCTAAGCATGTGGCGGGTGGAGCCGAGTGACCGGGTCTGGCCGTGGCGCGTGCAGGAGACAACCGGGAAGCGGGGATCGCCGAGCTGGAGTTGACCGTGGCGCGCTTGGAATCGAGGGTGGAGTGGCTGGCGGAGCAGAACCGCCGTAAGGACGGGGTGATCCTCGACCAGATGGACAGGATCGCCGACCTGGAGAAAGCCCTGGAGGACGCCCATCGCCGCTCGAAACGCCAGGCAGCCCCGTTCTCCAAGGGCGACCCCAAGCCCGAGCCGGAGCGGCCGGGCCGAAAACCTGGGGAGAGCCATGGCCGCCATGAGCACCGGCCGGTCCCGCCGGGGCCGCCCGACCGGGACCTGGTCGCCCCGCTGCCCGGGCGCTGCCCCGATTGTGGGGGCAGTACCTGCCACGACCGCGACGAGGAGCAGTGGAAAGTCGACGTTCCCGAGCCGAGGGTGGTCACCACCCGCTTCACCGTGGCCGTCGGCCATTGCGCCGACTGTGCCCGGCGGGTGCAGGGACGTCACCCAGAGCAGGTCTCCGACGCGCTCGGCGCGGCCGGCTCCCAGGTCGGCCCCGTGGCCAAGGCGACCGCGTCGTGGTTGCACTACGGGCTCGGGCTCAGCTTCGGCCGAGTAGCCCAGGTGCTGGCTCGTCTTGGGACCCACCTGACCGCCGGGGCGATCTGTAGGTCCTCGGCCCGCTCGGCGTGCACCGACCTCGTGCCGGTCCACCGGGACCTGGTGGCCAGGGCGGACCGCTCCAAGACGATAACGATGGACGAAAGCGGCTGGCGGGTCGGGGGGGCCGGGGGCTGGCTGTGGGTGGCTGCCAACGACGAGGTCACCTTGTGCTGGGTGGCGGGCGGGCGAGGCTCCGACCAAGCCACCGAAGTCATCGCCTCCGGCTACGACGGGGTACTGGTCCGCGACGGCTACGTCGTCTACGACCGCTACAAGCAGGCGACGCACCAGAGTTGCACAGCGCACATCCTCCGACGTTGCCATGAGATGGAGGCTGACCTCCCCCGAGGCGACGCCAAGGTACCCGCCGCAGCCAAGGCGGTCGTCCTCGACGCCCTCGCTCGTCTAAATCGGGCGGCCCGAACCGAGCCGTACTAGCTCTTCAGGGTCCCCAGCCAGAACCTCGAGCGCTTCGCGCAGACGGTGTAGCTGCTCAAGCCTCTCGTTCGGGTTCGAATAAGTCGCCATGACCCCCACTCGAAAATTACCGCGCGTCGCCGCTGGTCAGGCCAGCACGCTTGGCGGACAGTCGACGTGGGTTCGAACCGCAACGCTCGACGACCGCCGTTTGCGACAGGGCAACGGTGCCTCACTCAGCTTGTAGGGGTGAGGAGGTGTAGCGACGGGAACGAGGTTCGATATCGAGGAACGTCGCGAGTGAGCAGTCGGTATCCGCGCACCGCCGCATGGGCGCCGATGTAGAAGTCTGGAAGCGGCGACCGGCGCTGGCCGCCTCGTCTGCGATAGGCGACGAACACCTTGCCAGCCAGGAACCCAGCCTCGTAGGGCAAGGGCTCGCGTTCGAAGTCATCGGCCGGCACCGCGTCGTCCAGATCCTCGATCATGTCGAAGCCGGTCGAGATCTCGGCATAGATGATGGGGTTGATGACCAACCGCCCCTCGTCACCCGCCCGGGCGATCGCCTCTCGTGACCACTGGCCCCAGATGGCGTCCTCGGTCAACACGTCGAGCAGCACGCTCGAGTCGACCAATGTGACAGACGGCCCGGGCGCCAGAGGCTCACTCGTCACGGAGCAGATGCAGCAGCTGATCGGTGGTCATCGCAGTGGTCGCGCGACCGCGCATCCGCCGTACGATCCGCGGTCCATGGCTCTGGCTGCCCTCGACCCGGACGATGCGCAGCGTGCCGTCGTCCTCGACGACGTCGAGCTCGTCGCCCTCACGCAACCCGTGCAGTTCGCGCAGGGGTGCGGGGATGGTGACCTGGCCTTTGCTGTTGAGACGCACCGCGGCTCCTCCTACGTATTACTTCTACTACAGGATACTACAGCACGGTGCGTCGACGATCGCGTGGAGCAGGGTCCCAAGCTGGACCGGGTTCGAATAGCGACAACTCATCACCACTTGGTCGGGAGTTGACGGCGCCTATTCGAACTCCGCTTCCGGCCTGCTGGCGGTAGGCTGGCCTTGTGAGTTCGCTGCCGGTGCGATCTCAACGTGACCTGTCTCCAGAGGAGCACCAGACGCTTGAGGCTGCGCGTGTCGAGCTTCGGTCCGCGGTCGAGGCTTACGAGGCCTTCCTCGGCAAGGAACTCCAGCCCGGTGTGAACGTTCCCATCGTAAAGGTCGACGAGATGCAGGCCGCACAGGAACGCGTCGAAGGCGCCGAGCGAAGGCTCTGGGAACTACGTGAGCGCCTCCTCGGATGGACCCGACCGCCCTGGGCGCCGCCGGCGACGCTCGTGAGCGACTGGATCCTCGAGGAGGACCCCGGCTACGACAGCGAGCCGGACCGCGCCCGGCGGTAGCCGGTGGGTCGTGGCCAGATCTATCTCGGCCCCTTCCTTTACTCGGACCTGGCAGGCTCGAAGCGACGTCCAACAGCTGGCTGAGCTGTTCCCGCAGCTCGGTGCAGTTCGAATAACCACAACAGAACACCACTCGGTCAATGTGTACGCGCCTGGGTACACTCGATGCCATGAGCAAGACGGTTCCTGTCCGAGAACTTCGCAGCGAGCTGAGCCGGGTGATCGACCAAGTGGCGGACCTGCGGGAGCATGTCATCATCACTCGACGAGGTCATCCGGCCGCCGTACTCGTCCCGGTAGACGAGTACGAGGCGCTGGAGGAGACGGCGGAGATCCTTTCCGACCCGGAGACTCTGGACGCCATCGAAGAAGGCCTCCAAGAAGCCGAACGGGGTGAGACCGTCACGCTTGCCGATCTCCGTCGAGACCTCGAGCGTCGCGGTGGGCGGTAGGTGGCCCGGGTCGATCTCGTTCGCCGAGCGCGACGGGAGATCCTCGACCTCGACTGGCCGCTCGCAGGCGCTGTGGACGAGGCGCTGGGGCTGCTGGAGCGAGAACCCGAGGCGGGTCATGCCCTGCGGGGCCGGCTTCGCGGGCTTCGGTCGCTACGTGTCGGGACCTATCGGGTCATCTACCAGCTCGATGGGCAAAGGCAGCTCGTCCTGGTCCTAGCAGTTCGCCATCGAGTTGTCGCCTACCGGACCGCTCCACGCTGAGGGGCAGGGGGTGCCAGGCGAGATCAACTTGGAGGGGCACGGCCCATTTCCCCGCTGTCTCAGACGCGAGCCCCAGCAACTTGGCCGCAGTCGGACGCCGTGGGCAAGGCATCTCCGACCAAGCAGGAGAGGGCGCTGATAGCCCGACGATTTCCAGACCTCCAGCGAAAGCTTCAGGATCAAGTGGAGCTCCTGAAAACTCTCGGCGCGCTATTCGACAGTGCGGATTGGGTTGCTCCTCCAGACAACCTCGCCCCGCCTCGCGTCCGCCCACCCCCTCTCGAGGAGAACAACTCGCTGGGATGGACCTTCAGCGATCCAATCGTTGGGCAGGGAGTGCCATGCTGAACGGCCGTGGCAAGCCAGCTGACGCTGCAATTAGTCGGCGCTGAGCGCTGGCCCCCGCGGATCCCGCATCTTCCAGGTACCCATCACCGCCGAGGTCCCAGAGATCATCTTCGCCTTCTGGGTCGTCAAGATCTTGACCACCGCGGGCGGAGAGGCAACGTCGGATTATCTCAAGACCTGGGGGAACATCAGGGGCGGCGGAGATGACGAGCCCGCAACGTTATGGCGAGCTCGGGGTCGCACTCGAGGTTTACAAAGCCGGGGCTGCCCTCCAACGACACGAGCGCGAACATCCTGCCGCCGACCTTGAACACAGCTACGCCGTCCCGAACGGGTAGTCCTCGACCGCGCCCGGTTGGCTGTCGCAGAACGCGAGGACATTGTCTCGGCTCAACGAGCCACCTTTACGGCGCGAGCCCATGGCCCTCAGCCGGTCGGGTTGCTGTAGCTCCGGGCCGGGCTGACCAGCACGGCGGCTCGGCGTTCCTCGGCCATGACGCGGTCGTAGGTGTCCCAGTTATCGTGTGCCCCGCCGGCCGCTTGGAAGATGTCCCGTAGCAGTCGGCGCAGCATGTCGGCGCCCACATCGGGGTGCGGGTCGTCGGGGCCGATGATCTCGGCGTCTCCCTCGACGGCGGCCCATTGCCAGCCGGCGCGGGCGACGACGGTGCAGCGACGGTCCGCCCGGAGGTGCGCGAGCTTGCGGGTCCCTCCAGCAGCAACGAGCGCCACACACCGTTCGCCGGTCAACGGATGAGCCATGACGCCAGCGTTCACCACCGCGGAGGCAATACTGCCGTCGGCGCGCAAGGTACTGATGACACACAGCCCGTGATCGAGCGGGACCAGCTCAACGAACGACGACAGGTCAGCCACGGAAACTCCCCCTCGCGGTGTTGGTTCACGATTCAAGCGAGTCGATTCACTTGTCCAGCCGCCGGGACTGGCGGCCCATTACGTCCGGGTCCCGAGCGCGCTGGCCACGACGGCAGCGCACGCCCTTGGTCTTGAAGTAGCAGTAGACGTTGCCTAACGGGACGCCACCGCTTCGGCGATATCGGCCGACGTCGTGTCGGTGACCCCGCGGTGGTACGAGAACTCACACGCAGAGGCAACGAGCCGCCCACGCTTCCCGGGCCCAAGGTCC
>JBOGGK010000395.1:0-5250 GCA_050744045.1 Acidimicrobiales bacterium
CAACCCCGGTCTCGCTGACCGCGGTGGTCATGCTCTGGATGTTCGACAGCATCTACAGCCCGATCGACTGGGTACTCGAGCACCTGGGGCTCATCAGGAGCAGCCTCGACTGGTTGGGTCACGGCCCCCTCGCCATGGCCGCGGTCATCGCCACTCAGGTGTGGCGGATCACCCCCCTGGCCGCGGTGATCATCCTGGCCGGGCTTATGGCGGTACCCAATGAGGTGGTAGAGCAGGCCGAGGTCGACGGGGCAGGGTTCTGGCGCAAGATGTTCGAGGTCACCCTGCCGCTCACGTTCCCCTTGATCGCGGTGGCCGTGCTGTTCGGGGCCATCCTCATCTTCACCGACCTCACCGTGGTCGACGTACTGACCCGGGGCGGGCCGGTGAACGCCACCCAGATCATCCCCACGTGGGCGTTCTTCAAGGGGATCAATGGAGGAGACCTGGCCGGCGGCGCCGCCATAGCGCTGTTCCTGTTCCCGGTGCTGCTGGCCTTCGCCGTCTTCATCTTGTTGGCCGTCCGCCGCTCGGAGGTGACCTGAGGTGGCCACCGCCCTTGCGGAGCCCCTGAGCCCGGCGCCGGTAGGCACCGGGCCCCGGCGCCTGTCCGCCGGCGCTCGGCATGTGGGGGGCCGTGTCGCGCTGTACTGCGTGGTCGTGGCCTTCTCGCTGTTCGCGGCGTTGCCTTTTTACATCGCCCTGATCATGTCGTTCAAGCAGGATCCCGACCTGTACCAGCCGAGGAACGACCCCTTCTTCTTCAACCAGCCACCCACCACGAGCCAGTGGTCCTACCTTTTCACCCAGACGCCCTTCGACCGTTTCGCCCTCAACACTTTGCTCGTCGGTGTGGTCGTGGTAGCTATCACGCTGGTGCTCGGCCTGCCTGCGGCGTACAGCCTGGCCAGGTTCAGGATGCGTTTTTCCGGCGTGCTCGGGATCGCGATATTCCTCGTGTACCTGATCCCGCCTTCCCTGCTTTTCATATCCATGACCAGGGTGGTCGTCTACCTGCACCTGCAGGATTCCCTCTGGTCCTTGGTCGTGATATACCCGACCATCACGATCCCGGTGTCGGTATGGATGCTGATGGGCTTTTTCCGTTCGATCCCGAAGGACATCGAGGAACAGGCGATGGTGGACGGCTACAGCCGCCTGTCGGCGTTCGGGCGAGCCCTGCTGCCCCTCGCCTACCCCGGGATCGTGGCCGTCGTCGTGTTCGCCTTCACCCTGTCCGCCAGCGAGTTCATCTACGCCCTCGCCTTCATAACCTCGACCAGCCAGGAGACCATCAGCATCGGGGTCCCGACCGAGCTGATCCGGGGCGACGTGTTTTACTGGCAAGCCCTCGAGGCGTCGGCGGTGCTCACCGCGGTGCCTATCGCCTTGGCGTTCAACGTCATGCTGAACAGGTTCATAACCGGCTTCACCATGGGGGCAGTGAAAGGTTAGCCGGGGTGCGCCGGGCCGGCGTGCCCCTGTAACCTTGGTTCAGGCTCGAGGTCCACGAACGGCCGGCTGTCCCGGGCTGGGCCCCCCTCCTCCCACGCGGTGGCGCCGGCCGGGCCGGTGCTTTGGTCAGTTCCTTGCAGATTTCGACATATATCGACCAGAGCGTCGCCACTTATTTAGCTGGCCTACGCCGGTGCTCAGGCGGTGGCGACGGCTATGCCAAAAACGGCGCCCTGTGGATCGGCCACCACTGCGCCCCGGCCGAAGCCCATGTCGTTGGGGGCCACCACGACCCGGCCGCCCAGCTCGGCTGCTTTCGCCGCCGAAGCGTCGCAGTCCTGCACTGAGAACCACACCGACCATGCCGGGAACTCGCCCGGACCGGCGGCATGGGCGCCGCAGGCCACGTTGCCGTCCAGGGTAAAAGTGACCCCTTGGGCACCTTCGGAGGATGTCTGGGCGCCCCAGCCAAAAACGGAGGTGTAGAACTCGACGGCTTGGTCGAGGTCAGAGGCGGCGAGCTCGTTCCAGGTAAAGGCGCCGGGTTCGTTGACGAGCTGCGCCCCGATATGTGCCCCCGGCTGCCAGATCGAGATGAAGCTGCCGGCGGTGTCCTGCGCCACGGCCATCCTGCCGGCGTCGAACACGTCCATCGGCCCGGCGAGCAACTTGCCACCCTTGGCGGCGATCGTCTCGGCCGTCTTGTCGAGGTCGGAGACGCTGACGTAGACCGACCAGCGCGGGGGGCCGGAGCCCATCTGGGGCCCGAGCCCGGCCACGTTGAGGCCCCTCGAGGTGAACATGCCGTACCCGCTGGCCTCCGGCCGGGAGTCGATCGCGGCCGCCCAACCCAAGAGGCCCCCGTAAAAGCGCGCCGCCGCTTGTGTGTCCGTAGTGCCCAGGTCCACCCAGCACGGCGTACCCGGCAGGTAAGAGGTCCGTTCAGCCATGGCTACCTCCGCTCGGTCGTGATCTTCCTCGACGGATGCTACTGCGCTTGGCCGTTTGCCGCCCAACAAATGGGCCACCTGCTGACGAGCGGTGCCTCTCCGCAGGTGGGCCCGGGACATCGCCGTAGCTCGTCACGCCGTCTCAGCCCGGCAGGTCGCTCAGGTAGGGGCCACAGGCTCCGGGCGTAGCCGGGAGTGTGGCCTTGACTGTCCCGGGGGGCACTTCAGGCCGCCTTTCACTGCTTCATTAGACTGGCTGCATCGATCGTGGGCTGGCCCTTTTGCCAGTTGCAGGCGCACAGTTCGTCGGACTGGAGGGCGTCGAGCACCCGGAGGACCTCCGAGACGTTGCGGCCCACGGCACCGGGGCTGACCATGACGAACTGGATGGCGCCGTCTGGGCCCACCACGAACGTCGCCCGTTGCGCCACCCCGTCCTCCCCGAGCACCCCGAGGGCGCTCGCCAACTCCCGGTTGGTGTCGGACATCATCGGGAAGGGGAGGTCGAGCAGGTCCTGGTGTTGCATGCGCCAGGCGTAGTGGGCGAACTCGCTGTCCACCGAAACGCCGAGAACCCGGGCTTCACGGTCGGTGAACTCCCCGTTCAGTCGCCCGAACTCGGCGATCTCGGTCGGGCACACGAAGGTGAAGTCCTTGGGCCAGAAGAACACGACCCGCCACTTGCCTTCGTAGGTCTTGGAGTCGACCGTCATGAAGTAGTCCTCCGGTTTGGAGGCCTTGATGTCGCCCAGGCGGCCAGGCACGAGGGAGGTCAACGAGTAATCGGGGAAGCTGTCTCCGACGGTGAGCACTGCGCACTCCTTTGGACCTTGGTTGGCAAACATGGCGAAAGCTCGTCATTTGCCCGTGCTGCATTCCTACCTCCGGCCCCGCCCGGCGCGGCCGGCGATAGGCTGGGAGCCCGTTTCCACGGGCTCATCGATAGGATGTCGTTATGCCGGTGAACCAACCCACCCTGGCCCAGTTGCGCGCCTTCGTAGCCCTCGCCGGCAACCTCCACTTCCGGGAGGCTGCAGCCGAACTGGGGGTGAGCCAGCCTTCGGTGTCAGCCGCCATCAGCGGCCTGGAGGCTTGCCTCGGCGTCGAGCTCGCCCAACGCTCCAGCCGCCGGGTCGTCCTCACGCCCGCCGGCGAACAGGTGGCGGCCGATGCCCGCCAGGTCCTGGCCGACCTCGACCGCCTCGTGCAAAGGGCGGCTTCCGGCGCCGGCAGCCGCGGCCCTTTGCGCATCGGCATCATACCGACCGTGGCGCCCTACATAATCGCACCCATGCTTCGCGCCCTCGCTCGCCGGGCGCCGGCGCTCCGCCCAGAGGTCAGCGAGGAACAGACGGCACGCCTGCTGGCCGAGTTGTCAGGGGGCCGGCTCGACGCCCTCGTCGTTGCGCTCCCCGTCGGGGCCGGGTTGGGACGATTAGAGGAGGTCCCGCTCTACTGGGAGGACTTCGTGCTCTTGGTCCCTCCCGACCACCCTTTGGCCGGCCGGGCCGGGGTTAGCCGGGACGTGCTGAAGGACCTACGCCTGCTGTTGCTCGAACAAGGCCATTGCCTGTCGGGCCAAGTCGTCGACATCTGTCGCCAGATCGGTGCTGCCACCGACCACCCGGCCCGGGCCGCTTCACTCACCACCATTGCCCAACTGGTCGCCGCCGGCCTCGGCGCGACCCTGCTGCCAGAAACTGCCCTCCCGGTGGAGACGCGCAAGGGCAAAGTGGCGGCGGCCCGGTTCCGCCCGCCGGCGCCCGGGCGCGACATCGGCCTCGTTTTCCCATCGGGCTCTCCCCGAGCCGCCGAGTACCGCCAGTTGGCCGAGTACCTGCGCCGCGGCTTCGACCACCCTGGTTTCGCCGGGCGAGTGCCGGGCAGAGTTGCCGGCGTCGAAGGCGTATAGACGGCAGCGCCCTTGGGTAGTGCCGCCGGCCAGGCCCCGCCGGCCCCCGCCGGCCAGGCCCCGCCCGCCCCGACACCTCTTTTCTTTACCGCGCGCAAGCACGCATTAACCCCCCTCACAAGTCCGGACGTTTTTGACCAAGTTGCTATGCTCAGCCGGGAGTTCTCTGCCGTAGTTGACGCTATGCGTGCATAGGTTTACGAAAGCTCCGGCGGCCGCGCCCGAAAACATAGACAAGTGCGCGCAAACCCCACCTGGGCGGCGGGGGCGTTTAGCGATTACCTACGCCGGGAGGCAAATAGACCCCCGGCTCGTTTGTCGCCGCCCAGTCAGCGGTCCCGTGCCCATAGGCCTCGACCGCGCGAAAGCAGTGCGCGGGCCGCGGAGACCAGACCGGGCCACGCCGGACCTGTCCTGGTACCATTGGTATCTGTCAATGCATTGACTTCGAGTGATATATTGGTCGTCGCCAACAGGGAGGCAGCGATGATAACGCACAGCCCCTGCACGGGGCTGGTAGGTACCGGCACTGCGCTGGTACGCGGTGGTCCTGGTCTGAGGCAGGGCGCCACGAGCCGGCCGGCCACCGAGGCCGTCGGCAGCCGCCAGGCCGCCATCTGCGCTGCGGGCGCGGCGGGAGTGGGCTCAGAGGAGTGCTGCGTGTCTGTGCTGGCCGCACCCTTGGGGGTAGGCGACGCCGAATCGCTGGCGCGCGGGTTCACCGCCCTGGCCGACCCGGTCCGCCTCCGCCTGCTGTCCATGCTCGCCTCTGCCCCCGAGGGCGAGGTGTGCGTGTGCAACTTCGTCGCGCCCCTGGGCAAGTCCCAGCCGACGGTCTCCCACCACCTCAAGATCCTTGGAGACGTGGGGCTCGTCCACGGCCAACGCCGGGGCAAGTGGGTCTGGTACTCCCTCGACCGGGACCGCCTGGCC
>JBOGGK010000396.1:0-4209 GCA_050744045.1 Acidimicrobiales bacterium
CATACGGACAGGCATGATTTTAATTGTAAAGATATGGGGGCGGAGACAGCGTGGGAAGGCTACGAGGGGGCGGGCGGTCAGTCCGCCGGCGTTCCCGTCGGGCCGCTCCGGGCGGGACCGCCCCGGCAGCTCGCCCTCTTCGGGGGCCAACAAGGCTAGAAGTCGGCGGTAGGGGCTTCTAAAGCTACCGACCGTGCTCCAGTGCTCCCGGGTACTTGCCTCAGCTCTGGGGCCCCCAGGCGAAGGCGGCGTCAAGGGCCTGTTCCAGGTCATCCCAAAGGTCGTCGGGGTGCTCGAGGCCGACGCTCGTGCGCAGCAGCCCGGGGGGCACGTTCTCCTCGCCTCGCCAGCGGGCGCGCCGGTCGATGGTGGTCTCCACCCCACCCAGGCTGGTGCCCCCGACGACGAGGCGAAGGGCGGCCGTGAGACGGTCCGCGTGCTCCGCAGTGGGCAGCTCGAAACAGAAAATGGCCCCCGGGCCCGCCATCTGAACGGCGGCGCGCTCGTGGTTGGGGTCGGTGGTGAGCCCCGGGTAGCGGACCCTACCGACACGGGGGTGAGCGTCCAAGCGCTCGGCCAGCAAGGCGGCGGTCTCCTGCTGGCGAGCCATGCGCACCGGGAGAGTCCGCATGCCCCGCAGGGCCAAATAGGCTTCCATCACGCCCGGTACCGCGCCTTCGAGCGTCCGCCGCCTGACAAGCTCATCATGGAACTCAGCCGTAGCGGTGACGGCCGCGCCGAGTAGCAGGTCCGAGTGGCCGCCGAGGTACTTGGTCGCCGAATGGACCACGGCTGTCGCCCCCCACGAGAGCGGGCGCTGCAGCACCGGGGTAGCGAAGGTGTTGTCGACGACGCTGGCCACGCCTCTCTCCCGGGCGGCGGCGAGGACCGCCGGCAGGTCGGGCACACCGAGCATGGGATTGGTGGGCGACTCCAGCCAGAGCAGATCTGCGCCCGCCAAGCTGGCGAGCACCGCGTCGGTGTCGGTGACGTCGACTGGCCGCAGTCGCGCTCTCCCCGCCTTCTCCAGCTCCTGGAACAGGTCTCGGCTGCCGGCGTAAGCGTCGGCCGGGTAGGCCACGGTGGCCCCTGCGGGCAGCCAAGCAGTGACGGCGGCGATAGCGGCCTGGCCACATGAAAAAGAGACGGCATAACCGCCTTCGAGGGCGCCCAGCGTCTCCTCGAACGCCGCCCACGTCGGGTTGCCCCACCTCCCGTAACCGACCGCACCTCCGTCGCGGTAAGTGGAAGCGAAGGTCGCCGGGACGTTGAGCGGCGCCCCGGGAGAACAGTCGCGGCCGGAAGCGACGGCGACCGTCTCGGTGTGCCAGCCGGCAAGACGGCCCATGGGTCACTATGGCCGGCCATGCCAACTGCCGTCAAGTGGCGTTCCCGACTGGCGAAAAAGGGTAACCGAGCCGATAGGAAGGGTATTAGTTTGCAACTGCTCCAGGCAGCCCGGAAGACACTGAAAGAGAAAGGAGCACCAAATGGCGACACAGCGGCAGCGGCAAGCGGCACAGAAGAACGTCGGCAAAGCCATCGCCGCCGCCAAACGCAAGCGCACGATCGCCAACATGCCGAAAGACACGCGGTCTGCCCTAGGGAAACAGGCGGCGGCGGTCGCAGAACGTCAACGGACCGGCGCCGCCCACCCCAAGACGAGGTCTGAGCTCTACGAGATGGCCAAGCGCAAGGGGGTAGCCGGGCGTTCAAAAATGGGACGGGAGGAGCTGGCCCAGGCCGTTGGCGAAACCTGACGTGCATCTTGGGGGCAGGCGAGGTGCAGGCAGGGGCAGGCCAGGTGCAGGCAGGGGCAGGCCAGGTGCAGGCGGCGCGCCGGTGCCGGGACAGTCCGCACGAGCGAGGGCCGGCGGCTTGACCGCCGTCGGGCCGAGGCGGTATAACCCTGGTTGGAGGTAGACAAGTACCCCCAAATCGAGGGACAGTGCCGAAGGTCAACGTCTACTTGCCGGTCGCCTTGGCCGCCGCCGTGCGGGCGGCGGGCTTCGCCGTATCCCCTATTTGCCAGCAGGCGCTCGCCGAGGCGGTCCGGTCGGCGAACTTCGCCCGCAAAGCGATCGAGGCGCTGCGGGACCCGGCCTTTGACATCGCTGCGCACCCGCCACTGGTAACGCGTCTCGAAGGCCGTATGGTACCCCGCCTGCGCCGGGCGATCAGGCTGGCTCGCAGCAACTCCGGTGCCCGAGGGCGAGTGGGGACCGGGCACTTGCTCGGTGGCGTACTGGACGAGGGCGACAACCTTGCCGTCACGGTGCTCAAGGCACTCGAGGTCGACCTCGACGAGTTGCATGCAGCGGCCTCGCGACAGGCCCCCGACGAGGTCGGCCCTCCTGAGGCTGCGAGCGAGGGCCCGCTGTGGGCGAGGATGACCCTGCCGGCGCGTTCGGCAGTCGCGGCCTCCCTCGAAGCCGCGACCGGGTTCGGGCACAATTACCTCGGCTGCGAGCACTGGCTACTTGGCTTGGCCGCCGAGCCAGCCGGTGCGGCCGGGCGGGCCCTGCGGTCTCTCGGGGTGGGAACGGCTCACCTCCGCAGGGCGATAGCGACCGAGCTCGCCGGCTACGGCCCCGCCAGGGACAATTCCCTGGGAATCAGCGCTGCTCAGTTCAACGAGATCGTGCGCCGCCTCGACGCCCTGGAGGACCGCCTCGGCGTCGGCGACCTTACCTGGGGGGCCCCGGTGGGGACCGCAATCGCCGGCAGTGCTGGCGCCGGGACCGCTGGCGCCGGCGGGGTAACTGCCGGCGTCGCTGCCCGGGTCGCGACCGGCCCCACCGGGCCCGAGCCGGCCGAAGATGGCGTGGGTGGCCCGTGCTGAGCCGCTACCCATCGTGATGGCTGGCCTGTGCTGAGCCGCTACCCCATCGGGATGGCTGCCCTGGCCATCGCGCTCGGGGTCACAGGTGGCCGCCTCGTTTGGCTCGGCCGCCTCTTCGCTGCGGGAGCACCTGCGCCTGGCCGGGCCCGGGGATGGCTGGCGCGCCTAGCGACCGAACTGAAAGAGGTGCTGGGCCAGACAAAGCTGCTTCGCTGGACGGTGCCGGGACTGGCCCATGCCTTTACTTTCTGGGGCTTCATAGTGCTCCTGCTCACTGTCATAGAGGCCTTTGGCGACCTTTTCCGCCCCGCGTTCGCCATACCCGGGATCGGCCACAACGGATTTGTCGGTTTCATAGAGGACTTTTTCGCCTGCGCGGTACTTGTCGCCCTGGTCGTTTTCGTGCTCATACGGGCCCGGGAAGACCCGCGCCGGCAAGAGCGACGTTCACGCTTTTTCGGTTCCCACACTGCAGCTGCATGGCTGGTGCTCGCCGGCATCGCCGGCGTGATCGTGAGCCTCCTCATCTACCGGGGAGCGGAGACCAACACCGGCGACTTCCCCTTCAGTTGGTGGGCATTCGCCTCTCACGGCCTCGGGCGCGCCCTACACCCTCTCGGGTACGCGACGAACCGGGTGCTGGCGACCGTGTTCGTCGACCTCAACGTGGTCATAATTTCGGCCTTTCTCGTCTTCGTCGTCTACTCCAAGCATCTCCACATAATCCTGGCCCCTTTCAACGTCGCGTTCTCACGCCAGCCGCGAGCCCTCGGGGCCCTGGGATCCACGCCGGACATGGATCCCGAGAACCTGGCCGAAGACTCGAGCTTCGGGGCGGGCAGGATCGAGCAGCTGAGCTGGAAACAACTCCTCGACCTTGCTACCTGCACCGAATGCGGGAGGTGCCAGAGCCACTGCCCGGCCTGGGCGACCGGGAAGCCGCTCTCGCCCAAGCTCTTGGTCATGGACCTGAGGGACGAGCTTTTCGCCTCGGCCCCCCGGCTCCTGCACGGCCCAGGGAGAGCAGGCGAGGGGGGAGCGAGCCCGGGGGGGGCAGGCATAGGCGCGGGCCGGGAGAGAGCGCCGGAACCGGGGGCAGCGCCCGAAAGGGAACCGCGCCGGTTGGTGGGCGAGGTCATCGAGCCGGACGTCCTGTGGTCGTGTACGACCTGCGGTGCCTGCGTCGAGCAGTGCCCGGTCGACATCGAGCACGTAGACACGATCCTCGACATGCGCCGGCACCAGGTGCTGATGGAGGCGGAGTTCCCCAAAGAAGCCTCGTCGATGCTGCGCAATATCGAGAACCGCGGCGACCCCTGGGGCCTCGGTAGCGGGAAACGGCTCGATTGGGCCGACGACCTCGGTTT
>JBOGGK010000397.1:0-1893 GCA_050744045.1 Acidimicrobiales bacterium
GGTGCCGCACGCGACCAGCCAAAGGGCCCCGCCGTCGAACTGGCGACTTCGCGCACCACGGCGGCGGTGGCGAGCACCGTGACCGACGAGGACGGCCAATGAGCGACGGCGCCAGCGGCGCGGCCCGGACGGGAGGGCCGAAGATAGGCCCGAGGCTCGTCACCTCGCGCCTCGCCCACCCCCGGAGCTGGACGCTCGAGTCGTACCTCGCTACGGGCGGCTACGAGGGGCTGCGCCAAGCGCTCACCATGCCCCCTGAAGAAGTGCACAAGGCCACCTCGGACTCGAGCATCCTCGGGCGGGGCGGCGCCGGGTTCGACGCCGGCCGCAAGTGGGGCATGTTGCGCAAGGCGGCGCCGGTGTACCTCGTCGTGAACGGCGACGAGAGCGAACCGGCAACCTTCAAGGACCACGCCCTCATCGAGGGCGACCCCCACCAGCTGATCGAAGGCAGCCTCATATGCGCCTACGCCATCGGGGCGGCCCAGGTCTTCATATTCGTGCGGGGCGAGATGGCCCTCGGCCTGGAACGGCTCCAGGCCGCGCTCAACGAGGCCTACGAGTACGGGGCGGTGGGCGCCGACATCTTCGGGTCAGGCTTCTCGGTGGACGTCGTGGCCCACCCGGGGGCGGGCGCCTACATCTGCGGCGAGGAGACCGCCCTGCTGGAAAGCCTGGAGGGCAAGCGGGGCTTCCCGCGCATCAAGCCCCCCTACTACCCTGCCGCCATCGGGCTCTACGGGGCGCCCACGGTGGTCAACAACGTCGAGACCCTCTCCAACCTGCCCTGGGTGATGCGCAACGGGAGCCCCGCCTTTTTCGCCTTGGGCGACGGCCGTTCCCGGGGCACCAAGATCCTCGCCCTGTCCGGCCATGTCCGCCGGCCCGGCAACTACGAGGTGGAGTTCGCCAAGGTGAGCTTCCGCGAGCTCATATACGACCCGGCCCTCGGCGGGGGGGTGAGGGAGGACCGGGCACTGAAGGCGTTCATCCCCGGGGGCGTGTCCGCCCCCTGGTTCGGCCCCGAGCACGTAGATCTGTCCCTTTCCAACGAGAAGATCGCCGAGGCCGGCTCCATGGCCGGCTCCGGCGCGGTTACCGTCATGGACGAGACCACCTGCACCGTCCGGGCGGTGTGGCGCATCTCCCGGTTCTTCCACAAGGAGTCCTGCGGCCAGTGCACCCCGTGCCGGGAAGGTTCGGGATGGGTCGAAAAGATCATGCGCCGGATAGAGGACGGCGAGGGCCGTGAAGCCGACCTCGACCTGTTAATGGACGTCTGCGACAACATCGCGCCCGGGGTGAGCTGGCCGCCCGCCCAGACCACGATCTGCGTGCTCGGCCCCTCCATACCGAGCTCGGTAGCGTCGGGGATAAGGATGTTCCGGGACGAGTTCTTGGAGCACGTCCGCCTGGGCCGCTGCCCGTTCCCCCCGGACCGGTTGCCCCGGGCCCCCGCCTATGCCTGACCAGCCCCTACCGACCAAGCCGGGCGCCCCGCCCGGGGAAGCTGGCTCGACCGGCACGCCTCTCGTCCCCCCGGTCGAGCCTGCCAGCGTGACCATCACCCTCGACGGGCGGCCCACCAAGGCGAGGAAGGGCGAGATGCTCATCGCCGCCGCCGAGCGGGCCGGCACCTATATCCCCCGCTTCTGCTACCACCCCCGGATGAAGCCTGTGGGCATGTGCCGCATGTGCCTGGTCCAGGTGAAGGGGCCGCGCGGCTTCAGCCTCTCCCCCGCCTGCTTCATACCCGTCACCGAGGGAATGGAGGCGGTGACCGAGAGCCCCGAGGTGAAAAAAGCCCAGGACGGCGTGCTCGAGTTCCTCCTCATCAACCACCCCTTGGACTGCCCGGTGTGCGACAAGGGGGGGGAGTGCCCGCTCCAGGAC
>JBOGGK010000398.1:0-1549 GCA_050744045.1 Acidimicrobiales bacterium
ATCTCGACGCGGTCGGTCAGCTCCCAGGCAACCGCCTCGTTCTGTGCACCGAAGCGGATCTCCTGGGCAATGGTTTCGATGACAGGTAGCCACACGTAGTGTCCGGCGCGTCTGACAACCAGCTCGAAGACTTGCGGCTCTGCGCCCGTCGTGGCCAGATCGGCCCACATCGCAGCGCCGTCGGTGAAGAAGAGCCGCTGCGCGAAAGGGCGGGCCAGCCCCGGCAGCGAGTCGGCCAGCACGACTTCCAGCTTGCGTAGCTTTTGGAGGCTCACCCCTGACCGACGGAAGCGCCGGACAACCTCCAAGCTGACGAGATCGTGGAATGAGAGCAGGCGCAGCTCGTCAGGGCCAAGGCCGACGCTTGACGGAGCCAGCCCGGCAACCCAGCGGCGGAGGGTCTCAGCCCGCACGTCCGCGGCCCGCAGGCCAAGAATCCTGGCAGCCTCAGGGAAGCTGTAGATCCCGGTCCCGAACGCGGGCGCGGTGAGAGTTGAGGTGGGCACAGGGCGATCGTACCGGTCGGGTCCGACAGCCCAGAGTCCATTCGATGACGAGCCGCCGGTTCAACCGCACGACCCGTCGGAGGACTGAACCGGCTCCGGCCGGGGGCGCCCGAACAGCGGCAAGACGAGGCGGTCCAGGGTGCCGCGGCCGCCAGCGACCCCAGGAGTGACGTCCCCGCCGGGACGCACCAGAGCACAACCGACGCAGTTGGATGGCTCAACGGCTGGAGCACCCCGCCCGTCAGCTGGGACGACCAGGACGAAGCCTGTGGCTGGGGCGAGGAGGAAACAGATAAGGACGAGCGAGGCGACGGGCGAGTGAGCGGGCCCCCAGTGACGGTGCTGCTCCACGTGGACGATCAGGTGCTGTCAGAGCCGTCCGCCGAGGTCTGCGCCCATGCAGAGGGGGTCGGGGCCGTGACTTCGCACACAGCCAGGCGCCTGGCCTGCAGTTCAGCTGTAGAGCGGCTCTTCTTCCGCCCGGACGGTTCGGTGGAGCCTGGAGGGCGCTCCCGCTCGGTGCCGAGGAGGTTGCGCCGGGCCGTGGTGACCAGGGACGGCGGCTGTCGCTTCCCCGGCTGTACCCAGCGGGTCTACGTGGACGTTCACCATGTAGTGTTCTTCTCCGAGGGCGGGCGCACGGTGCCCTCCAACCTCGTCTGTCTCTGCCGCCACCACCACCGCCTCGTCCACGAGGGAGGCTTTCGCCTCGAAATGGACGGCGCTTTCGGGGTGCGGGCTTGGATGCCGGACGGGCGTGAAGTGAGCCAGGCCCCGGCGCCGGCGCGGCCGCTAGACCTTGACCTTTCGGCTGAGCAAAAGCGGGGCGGGCTTGACGTTGGGCCCGAGACGCTCAATTACTGCGGCGAGAGCTTTGACCTCGGTCTCGCCGTCGACTGCATATTGCAGGCGGCGGGCAAGTTGTACTGAGCTGCGGGCCTCGGTGAATTCACAGGAAGGACGAACAGGACCCACTTGACGAAACCGGCCCAACGACACCCGAGTAACTATCCCGAGCTAGCCATGACATATCCGCGCGAGCG
>JBOGGK010000399.1:0-4285 GCA_050744045.1 Acidimicrobiales bacterium
CGACAGACCCAGTCAAGCGGCTTGGTGGAGGGCGTGGCGAGGCCGCTTCATGAACCGTCCGAGGCGTTTGGCCAGCATCTCCCCGCTCAAGTTGGCCAGGCCCTGTCGCTCGCGCGCCGTGAGGACCAGGCGCCATAGGACCGCCAGGTAAACCGTGCCGAGGCCGGCCGCCCATACCAGGCGCAGGAGGAGCCCGTGGCTCACGGTGGCAGCCAGGTAGGCGGCCGCGCCGAGGCCGAGGGGAGCAGCTACGGACAGCACTCGCCGGTCGGACAGGGGCGAGAAGGCGAGCCGGGGTGCGACCCGGTGGGTGGCCACGAAGATCACGACCGTCTTTACCGCCAGGCGCCCGGACCAGGCCAGAGCCGCCCCCACCGCACCCCACCTATCGGTCATGAACCATGCGAATGCGAGGTACGGGGCTATCTGTGCCACCTGGATGTAGGCGATGAGCTTGGTATGCCCCGAAGAGAGCAGGTACGAGTTCGGGATCGAGTAGATGCAGTTGACGCACACGCCCACGACGATTATGAGGAACGGCATCGTGCTGTGCAGGCCGTAGGCGCTGCCCGCCCAGAGCGACAGGAACGGGCCGGCCCCGAACGCCAGCAAGATGGCGGCGGGGGCAAGTAACAAGTACATGCCCACCAGGGCCTTCCGGTAGAGCGCCCGGTGCTCCTCCAAGCGCCCCTCGGCTCTCAGCCTGGTGAGCGCGGGTAGCAGCGGCGCCACGAACTGTTCTGGGAGCACGTAGAGCGTGGTGCCCAAGGTGGCGGCGACCGCGTAGTAAGCCACCACGCTCGGGGCGTGGTTCTGGGCCAGGAAGAGGCGTTCCGCCGTCGTGAGGGGGATCGTCGCCAGGCTGGAGACCGAAAGGGCGCCCCCGTACCCGACGAGGAGGCGCATGGTTGCCTTGTGGACCCGCGGGCGGCGCATGGCGGGCTGCAGCCGCACGGCGAGCAGGAAGTTGCCGAGGGCGCCCACGGCGGCGGCGGCTAGGCCGACGGCGGCCATGGTCACGACCCCTCCCGCCAACGCTACGAGCGCGATGGGTAGGCCGATCGTGGCCAAGAGGTTGGTGCTCGTGTTGAGGATGGTGTACTGGCGCCAGCGCAGGCGTATAACCTGCGGTGTGTTCGCCGTACCGGCGATCGCTTGGGCGACGAAAAGGACGCATACGAGGCGCAGGGCGAGCACGCCGGGTTTGAAAAGCTCGCTGTGCAGGTGCACGTTGAGCCGCTCCGACGACGGCAAGAGATGGTTGACGATAGTGGGCGCTTCGATGCCGATCAGTACGGCCAGCAGGGTCGTGGTAACGCTCGTAATGTTGAGCGCCGACCAGACGATCCTCGACTCACCGAGGTTGTCCCCGCTGGCCAGGCTGTCCGCCCCGAACTTGGTCGATGCCGAGCTCATCCCGACGTCGGCCAGCATTGCCCACGTGGCGGCCGTCTGCAGCAGGGTCCAGAGCCCGTAGCTGGACGGGCCCAGGAGCCTTATGGTGAACGGAGTGGCTGCGAGGTTGGCGAAGAGGAGCACGGCGCGCCCAGCCAGGCCCCACGCGCCGGCGCCCGCCACTTGTGCGGCGGTGGACTTGCCTTTGCCTGGGGCCTCGGGGGTTTTCGGCTCCGGCGCCGACTGGACGGTTGCCGAGGTCATTTGGGCCCGAGCGCGGTCCCGGGAGCTTCAGGCCGGGGCCACGGTCTCATGGATCCCTTCTCGCATTTCGGTTAAGGAGAGGCCCCGCCACCGAGCAGATACTTTTGCGCCTTCCGGCCTACGTGGCGGGCGCTCTCGGTGGGGCTCGGGCCGCCGCCCTCGTTGTGGCTGTACGCTTCGATCGTGACTGGCTACGGAGGGCAGGGCCGGGACAGAGGTAACGGCGCGCTTGTCGACCGGTTCCTCCTCCGCCACGCCCGGCGGCACCCTGGCTCACAGGCGATCGAGGACGACGAAGTCTCGATGAGCTACGGGGAGCTGTCCGAGCGTGTGGGCGCCGCCGCGGCGAAGCTTGTCGACCTGGGGGTGAGGCCGGGGGACAGGGTGGCGCTGTGGCTGTCCAATTCGGCCGGCTTTGTCGTTGCCGCCCTGGCCTGCCTGTGGGTCGGCGCGCCGTTCGTACCGCTGTCCACCCAGGACCCTCGAGCACGCACCGCCAGGATCCTCGACGACTGCATGCCCAAGCTGCTCCTAGCTCGCCGCCGCCCTGGGGAGCGCCCCGGTGCTGGGCTCCAGTCCTGGGGCCGGGTGCGAGTTGTCGACGTGGAAGAGATCCTGGCCGCCGGCGCGGCTTGCCCGCCACCGCCTTGCGACGGCGCCGGTAGGGACGCCTATATCATCTACACCTCGGGTACGACAGGCCAACCCAAAGGGGTCCGCATTTCGGGCCGCGCGCTCGGGTCGGCTATTTCCGTTATTGCCCGCGCCATGGGGCTCCGCCAGGCGACGCGTTCGTTGTGCGTGTCCTCGTTCCACTTCGACGGCTCCTACGGCACTCTTTTCCCGACCCTGTGGGCCGGGGGGTGCCTGGTCGTGCCCGACCGCGAAGCGATGCTGTTCCCCAAGCACTTCTTCAACGCCGTTGCGGACCGAAACGTAACCCACACTGGCTTTTCGCCCAGCTACCTCCGCCTATTGCTGTCGTCCTCCCATCTCGGCCGGCTGGAGGGTAGCGTTCTACGCAGCCTCGGCCTCGGCGGCGAGGAGTGCGTCCCCGAAGACGTGGCCCGGCTCTGGCAGGTCCTGCCCGCGCTGCGCGTCTTCAACCGTTACGGGCCGACAGAAGCGACCATCGAAGTGGCGACCTACGAGATCACGCCTGGCGATGTCGAGGCCGATAGGGTCCCGATCGGGGAGCCTCACGAGGGTGTCACCTTCTATTTGTTGGACGAGGACGGCCAGCCGGTGGGCACACCCCGGCGTACGGGCGAGTTGTACATCGGGGGCCGGCAGCTAATGGAGGGTTACTGGGCCGACGACGAGCTGAACGGGCACGTCCTGCGCCAAGACGTCGTAGCCGGTGAGCTCGTCTACCGTACGGGCGACCTGGTCTGGCGCGACGAGGCGGGGCGCTACTTCTACGCCGGGCGCGCCGACGACGTCGTGAAGCGCAACGGCGTACGTATCTCGCTCAGCGAAGTGGCGCTGGCGCTGAGGCGCGTGGGCAAGATCTCCGGTGCCGTATGCCTGCTGAGCCAACGCGAGGGCTACCCCATTATTACCGCCTACGTCGAGGCGGCGAGCGAGATGACGGCGCAAGCCGTGTTCGAGGTGGCGAGCACCCGGTTGCCGGCCAGCATGCTGCCCGACGAGGTCGTCCTCGTGCCCTCCTTGCCCCTCACCACCTCGGGAAAAGTGGACCGCGACCGCCTCGTGGCCCCTACCGCCCCCGAAGGCGGTGGCCAACGATGGTCCGAGACCGCCCAGGAAGCCGCAGCTCAGTAGCCGCGCTCACCACCGTCGCTGCACCAACGAAGGCGGATAAAGTGCCCCGCCCCCTGCCAGCGAAGGCAGTGGCATAAGAGTATGGTGAAGCGTAAGTAAGGTCACGGTCACCGTGGACGAGGAACTGGTCGACCTGTTGCAACTTCTGCTGCCGTTGCAAGACAGTGTGACACAACATCTCACGTTTCGCCCGACGGCTTCCCGGCAAGGCACTTGGGCTCAGGGTAGGTCCAGTTCCAGGGACGTGTGGCGAGCAAGAACGGCGAAATCGCCATCGGAGTGGAGGACTGGGACCGAGGCCCTGATAGCGACCGCCGCGATCAAGCAGTCGATCAACTTGCGTACGGTTTCACCCTTATGTCTGCAGGCACGGTAGAGCGCGGCCGCCTGGTCATAGTCGGCCGGGCGGATGGGGATGACGGAGCTTCTTGCTAGCAACCCTCGCAGGTCGCTGAGGTGGGCCTCATCGCGCGCACCTGCCAGGACCTCCATTCGTACGGCGTCGCATGTTGCCGTGACGGTCCCCAGGAGAGCATCGACGCGTTCGCAGGCAGGGCTTCCCGTGCCGCGCAGGAACTCCGCCCACGCCGAGGTGTCGATGAGGATCACCTGGTGCGACTAGCCCTCTTCGGGCTGACCGCTCGGTCACCCCGCATCTCCTCCAGATCCCCCTCCCATCCCGAGCCCTTTAGCGCCCGAGCCCGGTCGTCGCTGAGCGGTTCGCCCGCGACGCTATGCAGGGCGAAATTCACAGCCTCGCGCTTGCTCCGTAACTGGAAGCGCTCCATGACGGCGCGACAGGCTTCCTCATCGATGTCGATATTGGTGCGTATTATACACC
>JBOGGK010000400.1:0-6995 GCA_050744045.1 Acidimicrobiales bacterium
GGTCGAGCTTGTCGGCCGGGTAGGGGATCGAGAAGTAGCCGGAGAGGAAATGAAGAGCGTGCGCGGCTGCCTGCTCGGCCAGGCCGGTCAGGCCGGCGCGGCTCGGGACGTAGCCGATGCGCACGGGCACGCCGTCCACGTCCTTGGCGTCGGTGAGCCCGAACGGGCCGATCACCATGGCCACCAGGTAGGTGGACATCTTCATGGTGTCGGCGAAGCGGGTGCGGCGCTTGCCGGCGCCGGCCGGCCCGGAGGACACCTCGCGGGCGTTGGAGAGGACCGTCAGGCCTTCGTCCGCCTCGACCGTGATGCCGAAGGTGGCTTTCCACTCGGGCTCGTCCCAGCACGGGAAGGCCCGGCGGGCGTCGGTCGGCTCGAACTGGGTGAGCGCCACCCAGCGCTCGCGGCCGTCGTCGTCGCGGAACTTGCTCCGGTAGAAGCCCTTCAACAGGTCATTGAGCTTGCCTGAGAAGGCCAGCTCGAGGCGGCAGCGGCCCGGCCCCAGGGGCTCGTCGAGGACCAGGGCGGCTTGCTCCTCCTCGGGGCGGTAGGCGACCGTGGCGGCCACGCTGTTGGCCCCACCGAGGCTGAGGTGGGCGTCTCTGATCTCCAGGTCCAAGGCGTTGAGCACCACTTCGGTGGCGGGCCCGTCGACCTCCAGGTCGATGGCCGCCTCGCCATCGAAGCGGGCCCGGGAGAAGTCGGGCCGGAAGACCAGAACGTAGTGCAGGGGGCGGATGCCCTTCGGCAGCCGGTAGGGGGGTCGCTCGTTCACGCCGGCCACCCTAGTTTAACCTGCTACCGGGACGACCGGGCTCAGGGGTTGTCGGGGCCCTCGGCCGGGGGCAGGTAGTCGAGGTCGAGGTCGGCCAGGCGGACCAGGGTGGACGCCAGCCAGGTCCCCAAGGTGTTCAGGGTCGCCTCTATGGCCGCGCTCACCTGGCGGGTCGCCCCCAGGCTGGGCCCGAGGGGGCCGCCAGCGCTGAGGCGGGGCTCTCTGAGGCCGGCCAGCGCCCCGGCCCCGCCCGTGTCGTCTTCAGCCGGGCCGGGCGGAGGGAGGCGGTAGCTACCCTCGTAGGCCACCTCGACGGCCACCTCGGGAGAGCCACCTTCTTCTTCGAAGCTCTCCTCGACGACCGGCGCCGAACGCGCTAGCGGCTCGCCGCCGATGTCGGGGCTCTCCTCGGGCAGGGCGGCCAGCACGGTGCCGAGGGCGGGCCGGCGGGCGAGGCGTTGCGCCCGGAAGACGATCTCGATGCCGATCTCGGGCGGGTCCTCCACGGTCTCGCCCATCGCCAGGCTGCGCCACGCCGACTGGCTCCAGATCTGCCAGTCGAGGCTGAGGTCGGCGCTGACCCGGGGAGGGTCCCCGTCCCCAGGCAGGGTGACCGACGTCTCCCAGACGAGGTCCCCGCTGAGCAGGTCGTACACCAAGCGGTCGTCCTGGCCTGTGCGCTCCAGCAGGCTCGCGTCGAGGGTGGTGCGTAGTGCCCCCACCGTGTCGAGGAACAAGTGGTCCAACATCACAGAACTCCCTACCACCTCTCGGGTAGCCAGCATTTCGACAGTACATCAGGGGCCTGCCCACCGAGCACCGCCCCGGCGGCCCCGGCGGGGGCCAGGCGTGGCCCGGGCGGGGGACCAGGCGTGAGCCCGGAGTACCCTTTTGCTGTGGAACGGATCGGACTGGTGGGCTTGCCCAACTCGGGCAAGTCCAGCCTTTTCAATGCCCTGACGGGCGGTGCCGCCGTGGTGGCCGCCCACCCCTTTTCCACGACCGAGACCAGCGTGGGCGTCGCCCACGTGCCCGACCAGCGCCTGGACGCGCTGGCGGCCATGAGCTCGTCGAGGAAGGTGGTGCGCGCCGGGGTCGAGTTGGTGGACATAGCCGGGCTGGTCGCCGGCTCGTCGGCGGGGGAGGGGCTGGGCAACCGCTTCCTCGGCGGGATCCGGGAGGCGGACGCCATCTGCCTCGTGCTGAGGGCTTTCGAGGACCAAAGCGTGCCCGGCAGCTCCGACGCGTTGGAGGACCTGGGCGTGCTCGAGCTCGAGCTGGTGCTGGCCGACCTCTCGAGCGCCGAGTCCCAGCTCGAGCGCCGGCGCAAGGCGGCCAAGCAGGACCGGTCCCTGGAGGGCCAACTGGCCACGCTCGAAAAGGCGAGGGACCTCCTGGCCGACGGCACGCCGCTGTACCGTGCCCGCCTGCCCGCCGAAGAACGCGAGCAGCTGCGGGCGTTCTTCATGCTCACCAACAAGCCGGTGCTCGCCGTGGTCAACGTGGGCGAGGCCTCGGCCGGCGCCGATGCCGGCCTCACCGGGCCCGTCGCCGAGGCCCTGGGCGGGGCCGCCGAGGTGCTCGGGGTGAGCGTCGCTCTGGAGGCAGAGGCGGCCCAGCTCGGCCCGGGGGACAGGGCCGAGCTGATGGAGGGCCTGGGCTTGGGCGAGGGCGCCCTGCCCCGGGTGGCCCAGGCGGCCTACCGCTGCCTCGGCCGGCGCACCTTTCTCACCACGGGCGATAAAGAAAGCCGGGCCTGGACCTTCCGGGCCGGGGCCAGGGCGCCCGAGTGCGCCGGGGTGATCCACTCCGACCTGCAGCGGGGCTTCATCCGGGCCGAGGTGGTCCACTGGGACGAGCTTCTCGCCCTGGGGTCGTGGGCGGCCGCCCGCGAGGCGGGCAAGTTGCGGGTCGAGGGCAAGGACTACGAGGTGGCCGACGGCGATGTCCTCGAGATCCGCTTCAACGTCTGAAAGCCCCGGCGGGCCGGGGCGGTTGGTCGTGGTGGCCACCCCGATCGGCAACCTCGGCGACCTCTCGCCCCGGGCCATCTCCGCCCTGGCCGGAGCCAACTACGTCTATTGCGAGGACACCCGCCGGGCGCTGAAGCTGTTCAGCTACTGCTCTATCTCCGGGCCCCGCCTCGTCGCCCACCACCGCTTCAACGAGGCGGCGAGCACCGCGGCGGCCGTCGCCCGCCTGCGGGCGGGCGCCACCCTCGCCCTGGTCAGCGACGCGGGGACGCCCCTGGTGAGCGACCCCGGGGGCCGGCTCGTTAAAGCCGCTCTGGCCGAGGGCTTCCCCGTCGAAGCGGTGCCGGGGCCCTCGGCGGCGCTCGCCGCCCTGGTCGTGTCCGGCTTGTGCACCCCGCGCTGGTGCTTCGAGGGCTTCCTGCCCCGCCAGGGCCGCGCCCGCGCCGAGCGCCTGGCGGCGTTGGCGGCCGAGGCCGAGCGCTCGGTCGTGATCTTCGAGTCCCCATACCGCGTCCAGCGTCTCCTGGAGGACCTGGTGGCGGCCTGCGGCCAGGAGCGGCCGGCGGCGGTGTGCCGCGAGCTGACCAAGGCCCATGAGGAGGTGTGGCGCGGCCCGCTCGGTGAGGTGGCCGAACGGGCGCGCGCGGGCACGCCCCGGGGTGAGCACGTGGTGGTGCTCGGCCCCCCGGTCCTGCCTGATGGCCGGCGGGGACCTCCAGGCGGGTGCCCCGAGAGCGGGAGCGGCCGAAGTGGCGCCATGTAGCCTGGGCGGGTGGCCCGCTTTTACGTCACCACGCCCATCTACTACGTGAACGACGCCCCCCACATCGGCCACGCCTACACGACGGTCACTGCCGACGCCCTCGCCCGGTGGCACCGTTTGCTGGGCGACGAGGTGTGGTTTCTCACCGGGACCGACGAGCACGGCCTCAAGGTGAAGCGTTCGGCGCAGGCCAACGGCATCACCCCCCAGGAGCAGGCCGACCGCTACAGCGCCCGCTTCCGCGAGGCGTGGGCGCTGCTCGACGTGTCCAACGACGACTTCATCCGCACCACCGAGCCTCGCCACCACCGCGCCGTCCAGGCTCTGATGCAAGCCGCTTACGACAACGGGTGGGTGACGCTTGGGACCTACGAGGGCCTGTACTGCGTCGACTGCGAGGCGTACTACGCCGAGGCCGACCTCCGTGCGGGGACGTGCCCGGTCCACGGCCGGCCGGTCGAGCTGATGAAGGAGGACAACTACTTCTTCCGCCTGTCGGCCTTCGCCGACCGCCTGCTCGAGTGGTACGCCGCCGACCCCGCTGCCGTCTCGCCCGAGACCAGGCGCAACGAAGCGCTCGGCTTGGTGAAAGGCGGCTTGCAAGATGTTTCGGTCTCCCGGGCATCGCTCGACTGGGGAGTCCGGGTCCCCTGGGACCCCGAGCATGTGTTCTACGTCTGGTACGACGCGCTCATAAATTACGCCACCGCCGTCGGCTACCCCGACGACGAGGGCCGTTTCCAGGCCTGGTGGCCCTCGGTCCACCACCTGATCGGCAAGGACATCCTCCGCTTCCACTGCGTCTACTGGCCCGCATTGTGCATGGCCGCGGGCATCCGGCCGCCCCACCGGGTGGCGGTGCACGGCTTCCTCCTCGTGGGCGGGGAGAAAATGTCCAAGACCGCCTTCAACCAGATCTCGCCGGCAGAGCTCGTGGCCGCATTCGGCGTCGACGGCTTCCGCTACCACTTCCTGCGCGACCAGTCCTTCGGCCCCGACGGCGATTTCTCCTACGAAGCGATGGTCTCTCGCTACAACGCCGACCTGGCGAACAACCTGGGCAACCTGCTCGCCCGGGTGGCCGCCGTAGTCGAGCAAAAGTGCGCCGGCGTGGGCCCCGCCCCCCGGCCCGACAGCCCCCTCGGCACCGTGGCCGCCGAGGTCTACCAGGCCGCCGCCGGCTCCTGGGCCCGGGTGGCGCCGAGCGAGGCCCTCGAGGCTACGTGGCGCCTGGTGCGGGCGGCCAACGCCGCCTTGGAGGCGGCCGAACCGTGGCGGGCCGAGCCCGGCCCGGCCGTGGACGCGGTCCTCGGCGACGCCCTGGAGGTGCTGCGCATCGTGGCCGTGCTGGCGAGCCCCGCCCTGAGCCGGGCCCCGGCCGAGATCTGGGGCCGCATCGGGCTCACCGGGTCGCCCGCCGGCGCCCGCCTGCCCGAGGCGGCCGAGTGGGGCGGCTACCCCGGCGGCCTCGCCGTGCGCCGAGGTGCACCGCTCTTCCCCCGGCTCGACGCCTGAGCGCCCGCGCCCTGCCGTGTGGTGCGACAGCCACTGCCACGTGCCTTACCAGGGCCTCGCGGTCGACGCCATCGAGCAGGCCCGGGCGGCCGGTGTCACCCGTATGGTCACCGTCGGCACCGATGCCGCCCAATCGGCCGCCGCCCTGGAGGTGGCCCGGTCCCACGATGGCGTATGGGCCACCGTCGGGCTGCACCCCCACGACGCCTCGGCGGGCGTGGGGACGGTGGAACCGCTCTTGCAGGGCCAGCCGAAGTTGGTGGCCGTCGGGGAGTGCGGGCTCGACTACCACTACGACCTTTCTCCCCGGGCCGCCCAGCGCGAGGTGTTCGCCGCCCAGGTCGCCCTGGCCAACCGCCACGGCCTCGCCCTGGTGGTGCACACCCGGGAGGCCTGGGAGGACACCTTCGACATCCTGGCCGCGGTAGGCCCGCCCGAGCGCACCGTCTTCCACTGCTTCACCGGGGGCCGCGACGAGGCGCGCCGGGCGCTCGATATCGGGGCCTGGCTGTCGTTCAGCGGGATCGTCACGTTCAAGGGCGCCGCCGAGGTGCGGGAGGCGGCCGCTCTCTGCCCCCTCGAGCGCCTCTTGGTGGAGACCGATTCGCCCTTCCTGGCGCCGGCGCCCCACCGGGGGAAGCCCAACTCGCCCCGTTGGGCCCCTCTGGTCGGTGCGGGCGTGGCCGCGGCCAAGGGCATCCCCGTAGCCGAGGTGGAAGCGGCCAGCTGGGCGGGGGCGGAGGCTGCCTTCGCGCTGGCGGGCGGCCCATGACGCTCTCGCGGCCAGAGGTCCTCCGGCTTTTGAGGGAGAACCAGGCCGCGCCGAGCCGGGCGCTCGGGCAGAACTTCGTCGCCGACCCCAACACCGTGCGCCGGGTAGCCCGGCTGGCCCGGGTGGGCCCGGGGGACCGGGTGGTGGAGGTGGGCGCCGGCCTCGGTTCGCTTACGCTCGCCCTGGCCGAGACAGGTGCCAAGGTGACCGCGGTCGAGCGCGACCGGCGGCTCGTCCCCCTGCTCCACCAGGTGCTGGCGAGCAAGGCCCCCGGGGTGGCCGTCGAGGTGGTGGAGGCCGACGCCATGAGCCTCGACTGGGGCGCCCTCTTGGCGCCCCCGCCGGGCTGGGTGCTGGTGGCCAACCTGCCCTACAACCTGGCCACCCCGCTGGTGGCCACCCTGCTCGACGACGTGCCCGCGGTCGAGCGGATGCTGGTCATGGTCCAGCGGGAGGTGGGCGAGCGCCTGGTCGCCGGCCCCGGCCAGCCTGCCTATGGGGCCGTCTCCGTGAAGGTTTCCTACTGGGCGGAGGCGACGCTCGTGGGCACGGTGCCATCATCGGTGTTCGTGCCCAGGCCCCACGTGGGGTCCGCCCTGGTCGGCCTGAGGCGCCGCCCCACCCCTGCCGTTGACCCCGCTCTGGTGCCGGGCGCGGAGCTGTTCACGGTGGTGAGGGCCGGCTTCGCCCAGCGTCGCAAGATGCTGCGGCGGGCTCTCGCCGGGCTCGCTGGAGGCCCTGAGGTTTTCGTGCGGGCAGAGGTGGACCCCGAGGCGAGGGCCGAGCAGCTCTCGGTGGCCGACTGGGGCCGGTTGGCGGCCAGCCTGGCTGCCTCGGCGAGGCCGGCGTGAGCGCCGGGGCGGGCAGGGGGACGTGCGCCCTGGCGCTCGCCAAGCTGACCCTCTCGCTGCGGGTGACGGGCGTGCGAAGCGACGGCTACCACCTGCTCGACTCCGAGATGGTCAACGTCGACCTCGCTGACCGCCTCCACTTCTCCGCCGGGACCGGTCTCGAGCTGGTGGACGAAGGCGCGGGCGCCCTAGGGACGGGCGAGGTCCCGGCTGACGGTTCCAACCTGGTCCTACGCGCCCTCGAGCTGCTCGGGCGGGAGGCCCACGTGCGGCTGTGCAAGCGCATCCCGGCCGGCGCCGGCCTCGGCGGCGGTTCGGCGGACGCGGCAGCCGTGCTGCGCTGGGC
>JBOGGK010000401.1:0-6539 GCA_050744045.1 Acidimicrobiales bacterium
CGCAGGGCCTGGGACATGAGGCGGGCTTGGAGGCCGACGTGGGCGTCGCCCATCTCACCTTCGATCTCGGCCCTGGGGGTGAGGGCGGCGACGGAGTCGATAACTACGACGTCGAGGGCACCCGAACGTATGAGCATCTCCGTGATCTCGAGTGCTTGCTCCCCCGTATCGGGTTGGGATATGAGGAGGTCGTCGACATTGACCCCGATGGCCCTGGCGTAGTTGGGCTCCATGGCGTGCTCTGCGTCGATATAGGCACAGATGCCTCCGTTGCGCTGGGCTTCGGCGACGACGTGCATGGCCAGGGTGCTCTTCCCTGACGATTCGGGCCCGAAGAGCTCCACGATGCGGCCTCGAGGCAGGCCGCCTATGCCCAGGGCCAAGTCCAGGGAAAGAGCACCGGTCGAGATGGCCTCGACCTGCATGTGGGTGTTCTCGCCCAGGCGCATGATGGCGCCCTTGCCGAACTGCTTCTCGATCTGGCCCAAGGCCATCTCCAATGCCTTGTCACGTTCCACCGGGGACCGTCCTCTCGCTTTTGGTGAATGCCTACGGAACGAAAACCTATGAGGGGGGTGTGACCGTTATCCGGCCGGCCGAGCGGGCCCGGGCTCGGGTTGCCCGGCCCGGCTCGCACTGGGCTCGCACCTACCCGGGCTCGACCTCCTTTGCTAATTCCATCACTGTAACCCTCCAGGGTGGTTGATAGCAAACATCTGTTCGGGATAAGCGGGCAGCACGGGCCGGCCAGTGGGAGCGGGCCAGTGGGAGCGGGCCAGCTTTCACGGGTCGAGTGGCCGTGTGACCTCATAGCCGCCACATTCATGGCCGGGGGTCAGGGCCGCGGCGGTCAGGGCCGCGGGGGCCGCGGCCCGCCGAAGGGGAGCTCTTGGATCACCGTGTACTTGGCGCCGGCGGGGCCGAGACGGCTCTCGACCAGGGACAGCGAGCCCACCGGCCAGGCCATGGCCAGGGGCGCCAGCAGTTGGCGTGCCTTACGCAGGTCGGTGCCCCGCCGGCCCCGGCCGATCGTCAGGTGCCCCCGGAACTTCCGGTCGGCAGGGGCTTGGCCGGTCCCCGCGGTGGCTTGCTCGACGGCTCGGGCGACGTTTGCCAGGCCCTCGACCGGCCAGACGACGAGGCCCGGCCCGAGGAAGCGGGTGGTGGGCCCGCCGCTGGCATCTACAGGCGGTGCCAGCCGGCCCACCACCAGCGCCAGGGCTTGCGAGGCTGCGATGAGGTCGGCCGGGGAGAGGTCCCCGAAGAACCGCAGGGTGACGTGCCATTGGTCGCGGGTCGACCAACGCAGGCCGTCGGTGGCCGGCCGGGGCAGTTCCGCCAGGGCATCCAGCACTTCAGGGGGCGGGCGGATGGCCACGAAGCAACGCATGGCGTCACCAGCTCACTGAGGCGTCCACTATTTCCCGCATGAGGTTGGCGTGGCTGTTGTAGCGGGCGCCCTTTCGACCACGTGGCAATCCCACCGCCCTTCCGAGACCTCAGGGTACCGGTCGCCTCGGGAGCAGGCTGGCGGGGACCCGCTCGACCGAGACGACCGGGCCCATGTTAGCCCGTCGCGAAGCCCCTCGGGCCGCCCGGGTGGCGTCACCGGCTGCCCGGGGCCCCTTAGGCTCGGTGTGGTGACTTCGCCAAGTACCCATTCCCAAGGCGAGCTGGACCTAGCAGCCCACGGCGGTCCGTCGGCGCGGGCGCGCCGGTACTTCGTCCGCACCTTCGGCTGCCAGATGAACGAGCACGACTCCGAGCGGCTGGCCGGTCTCCTCGAATCCGAAGGGATGGTAGCTGCCGAGGGTGTGGAGGACGCTGACGTCGTGGTGTTCAACACCTGCTGCATCCGCGAAAATGCCGACAACCGCCTTTACGGCAACCTCGGGCACCTCCGGGCGGTGAAGCAACGCCGGCCGGACCTCCAGATAGCCGTCGGCGGTTGCCTGGCGCAAAAAGACCGCGAAAAGGTCCTGGAACGGGCACCTTGGGTGGACGCCGTTTTCGGGACCCACAACGTCGGTCGGGCGGCGCAACTGCTGGAGCGGGCACGTACCGAGGGGCCGGTGGTGGAGGTACTGGAGGCGGCGGCGAGCGATGCCGACGAGTTCCCTTCGGCTCTGCCGGTGCGGCGCGAACTACCGTTCTCCGCCTGGGTAACGATCCAGGTCGGGTGTGACAACCACTGCGCCTTTTGCATCGTCCCCTCGGTGAGGGGGAAGGAGATCAGCCGCCCCTTCGGTGAGGTGGTCGCCGAGGTGGGCCGCTTGGCTTCGCAAGGGACCGTGGAGGTAACGCTGCTGGGCCAGAACGTCAATTCTTACGGCAGGGACCTTGCGCTCCGGGCAAGGCGCTCGCCGGACTGGCGGGAGCATGGGTACACGACCGGCCCCGAATGGGCCAGCAGCGCGTCCCCCCGGGCACGGCCGCTGTTCGCTGACCTGTTGCGGGCGGTGTCACGCCTCGAGGGCATCGACAGGGTCCGTTTCACGAGCCCCCACCCGAAGGATCTTCGGCCGGAGACGATAGAAGCCATGGCTACGCAAAAGGCGGTCTGCCCGCACCTGCACCTGCCGCTGCAGTCGGGGAGCGACCGGGTACTGGCGCTCATGCGCAGGGGCTACACGGCCGAGCGCTACCTGGAGCGCCTGGCGGCGGCACGCCGGGCGGTGGCGGACCTCGCCGTGACCACGGACATAATTGTCGGCTTCCCGGGGGAAAGCGAGGAAGATTTCGCCCAGACCCTCGAGGTGGCGGCAGAGGTCGAGTACGACAGCGCTTACACGTTCTTGTTTTCGCCCCGTCCGGGCACGGAGGCGGCGCGCTGGGCCGAACAGTTCGTCCCCCCTGAGGTGTGCGCCGAGCGCTTCGAGCGGTTGCGCCAAGTGGTGGAGCGCAGCGCCCTGCGCCGCCACCAGGCTCGGGTGGGGCGCACCGAGGAGGTGCTGGTGGAAGGTCAGGCGAAAAAGGGAGGCCCGGGCGTGTTCTCCGGCCGCAGCCGCCAGAACAAGCTCGTCCACCTGGAGGGCGAGGCCTTGAGGGCGGGCATGGTGGTGGAAGCGCTCGTCGAGCGAGCGGCTCCTCATTTCCTCAAAGCAAAGCTTGTGCGGGTGGTGGCGCAGCCCCGCCACCGCAACCTCATCCCGGTGACGGCCAGCTGAGAGGTCGGCCGGGCCGTCACCGCAAGGGCGGCCCGTTCGCGCTGGTCGGCCCGACCGCCTCCGGCAAGTCGGCCCTGGCGGTCCAGTTGGCGCTGCGGCTGGGCGACATCGAGATCGTCAGCGCTGATTCGATGCAGGTCTACCGGGGGATGGACATCGGCACGGCCAAGCTGTCCCTACCCGAACGACAGGGGGTCCCCCACTACCTGCTCGACGTGGCCGACCCGGCCGAGGAGTGGGACGTGGCCCGTTTCGTGACGGGGGCGAGGACGGCCATGGCCGAGATCGCGGGCCGGGGGCACCGGGCTCTTTTTGTCGGGGGGACGGGCCTTTATGTCCATGCGGTAGTGGACTCCTTTCGCGTCCCGGGGCGATGGCCCGAGGTCCGCCGGCAACTGGAGGAAGAACCGGAGACGGCCGCCCTGTACTGCCGGCTACGGCGGCTCGACCCGGTTGCGGCGGCGCTGACCGGGCCGGCCAACCGGCGCCGTGTGCTCCGGGCGCTGGAGGTTACCTTGGGGAGCGGTCACCCGTTCTCGAGCTACGGGCCGGGGGTAGCCGCCTTCCCGCCCACTGATTGGGACCTGGCCGGCATCTGGTTGCCTCGCCGCGTGGTCAGCGCCAGGGTGGAGAGGCGGTTCGCGGCGATGCTGGACAATGGCTTTGTGGACGAGGTCGCCACCCTGGCGGCCCGCGAGGAGGGCTTGTCACGGACGGCGCGCCAGGCTCTCGGCTACCGGGAGTTGCTCGCCCACGTTGAAAAAGGCGTGCCTTTGGCAGATGCGGCGCGCGAGGCAGTACAGCGGATCCGCCGGTTTTCACGCCGCCAGCGCATGTGGTGGCGGCGTGACCCCCGCGTACGGTGGTTCGGAGCTCCGGAAAACCCTCTGGCGGTACTGGCGCCGCTGTTGGAAAACTGGGGCGATGGCTGAGCATCGGGCACCGCCACGTCCGGGGACGGCTGTGCCAGCGGGCGGGGTGATGGGCGCGCCGGCAGGTGCCGGGCTGGGCGCGCCCGCAGGCAGGGGGACGGCTGCGCCGCCCGGGACGATGGCACTTTTCAAGTACGAGGCCCTGGGCAACGATTTCCTGGTGTTCTTGGACGCCGAGGGCCGTTCGCCGCTCACCGCCGAGCTGGCCCGGGCGGCTTGCGACCGCCACCGCGGCTGGGGCGCCGACGGGCTGCTCCGCGCCAGCCCCGCCCCGGCGTGGAGGGAACAGATGGGGTTCGAGCTGCGTAACGCCGACGGCAGCGAGGCGGAGACGAGCGGCAATGGCCTGCGCTGCCTCGTCCACGCCGCCATGGACGAGGGCCTCCTCGACGCCACCGGCGTCGCCTTCGACGTCCTCACCCCGGCGGGCCGGCGGCGGGTCCAGGTCCGCGAGCGGCGACCGGGCTGGATGTGGGCCGCCACCGAGATGGGCGTACCCAAAGTACGTGGGGGCCAGGAGCTTTGCCACGTAGGCTACGGGCAGCTCATGGTGGACGTAGGCAACCCGCACCTCGTGGTCTTAGGGCCGGACCCTGCCGCGCTCGACGTGGCCGCGCTCGGGCCGGCGCTGAGCGAGGAGGCAGGGAAGTCGACGGGTGGGGCCAACGTGGAGTTCGTGGCCCTCGGCCCAGGCCCGGACGAGCTGAGAATGCGCGTATGGGAGAGGGGGGTGGGCGAGACGCTTGCTTGCGGGTCGGGGTCGGTGGCCGCCGCCGCCGCCCTGCGCCATTGGGGGAGGGTGGGCACGAAGGTGATGGTGAACCAGCTTGGGGGGGCGGTGCAGGTCGAGCTGGGCCCGGACGGTGCCGCCACGTTGAGCGGCCCGAGCCGGCGGGTCGGCCAGTGCTGGTTCCCCGCTCACTTCCCCAGCCGCCCGAGCACCCCGGTGAACAGCGCGGGGAAGCCTTTCGGGGGAGCGCCGTGAGCCTCATCGAGCGCAGCTTTCGGGAAAAGATAGTGCTGGTCGGCGTCACTCTGCCCGGTGGTGACCACGGCGGGGATGCGACGCCGCCGGAAGTGGAGACCGAGCGCCACCTGGACGAGCTGGCCCTACTGGTGGCCACGGCCGGCGCAGACGTGGTCGCCCGGGCCCACCAGTACCGAGACCGGCCCGACCCGGCCACCTATGTGGGCCACGGCAAGGCGGTCGAGCTGCGCGAGATCTCGGAGGCGACCGACGCCGACACGGTCGTCTTCGATGACGAGCTCTCCCCGGCGCAGTCGCGCAACTTGGAGAAAATCCTGGGGAGGACGGCGATCGACCGGACCGCCGTGATCCTCGACATCTTCTCCCAGAACGCGTCCAGCGAGGAGGGCAAGGCGCAGGTGGAACTGGCCCAGCTGCGCTACCGCTTGCCTCGGCTGCGCGGCCGGGGGCTGGGGTTGTCCCAGCAGGCCGGGCGTATCGGTACCCGGGGGCCGGGGGAGACCCAGCTGGAGGTGGACCGCCGGCGCCTGGTACGGCGGGTGCACAAGCTCGAGGCCGAGCTCGGCCGACTGGAGCGGCGGCGGCGCCTCCAGCGCCAAGGACGGCACAGCAGCCGGTTGGCCTCGGTGTCGCTCGTCGGCTACACCAACGCCGGCAAGTCGACCCTGTTGAACGCCCTGACCGGCGCTGGCGTCGTCGCTGACGAGAGGCTCTTCGCCACGCTGGACCCCCGGACGCGCCGTTTCTCGCTGCCCGGAGGGGAGCCGGTGCTGGTCTCGGACACGGTGGGCTTCGTCCGCAAGCTGCCGCACCAGCTGGTCGAGGCCTTTCGGAGCACGCTTGAAGTGGTCAACGAGGCGGACCTCCTCGTCCACGTGGTGGACTCCTGCGCGCCCGACCCCGAAAGCCAGATGGAGGCCGTACGCTCGGTGCTGGGCGAGATCGGCGCCGCGGATATCGCCGAACTGGTCGCTTTCAACAAAGCTGACCTGGCCCCGGCGGCGGAGGGCCTGGCCAGGCGCCACCCCGGAGCGTTCGCCATCTCGGCGGCGAGCGGGAGGGGCATAGGCACGCTGCTGGAAGCGATAGGTCACCAGCTCCACCGGGCCAGCAGGCTGGTGGAGCTGAGCGTGCCGTACAGCCGGGGCGACGTAATGGCCGCGGTTCACCGGGAGGGGGAGGTCCTCGCCACGAGCGAGGGCGAAGGAGCGACGACCGTCCTCGCCAAATTGCCCGGCGCCGCCCTCTCCCAGTTCGCACCGTTCTTGCGCGAGCGGCCCCGAGCCGGCAGTGAGGCCCGGTCGAGCCGGGCGCTCTTCGCCGGCCGGAGGGTGCGTGAGGCGGGGTGAGCGCGTGTGCCAAGCACGGTGAGGGGAGGGTGCGTGGTGAACAGGTTGCCCCAGGCGGCATGAGCACGGTGCGCCCCGCTTTCCAGCCCCCTCCCTACCCCTA
>JBOGGK010000402.1:0-3696 GCA_050744045.1 Acidimicrobiales bacterium
ACACAAACCCCAGGAGAACCACCTAAGTTGATAGCAAATGCGGTCAACGGCGAGCGGGCCCTGGCGGGCATTTTGTGCGTCTGACCAGCGATGACCTCGCTGTGGCGCGCTGTCATAAGCGTCGTGCCCGCGAAGGCCAGGTCCACCAAGCAAACTTCTCGCACCTCCACGGGCGGGCTCACCCCCGCTGGCCAGGTCCTTTAGGTTAGTGAGTGCGGCGGCTTCGTCGTTCGGGCCCAAACGCCCCCACGAAGCCGACAAGGAGGAGCGCCTCGTTCCTGGCGTCGGCGCCTCGGGCTGGACCGTGGCCGGCAGCCGGCCGTCTGCCGCGAGCCGTCAACAGTATGGGCCGAGACGGACGGCCCGGCCCTCGTCTGTGGGCTTGCCGGCGCTCACGCAGCCGAAGCGGGCTGAGCAGTTCTTGCCGCGCCGGCAGGAGCCGGGGGTCGCCACGGGCAAGGGGCAACGGCCTGGCCCGAAACGATACGTTACGGACCAGGCCGGTGGCGTGGGAGGCCTCGAAGGCTTGGCGTTGTACGGGCCTGAGCCGGAGGGCGTGTGCCTGGGTGGACTGCTGGGGATGGCCGCAGGTCATATGCGGGCCTCGCTGTGGCGGCCCGTTTGCAGCGGTAGCGCCTAAGCGATAGACAGTGGCCGGGGAGTGGACCATGACTGAGCCAGCAGCCTCACCGCCGCACTACAAGAAGCCCGGCTGGTTCACCCGCAACGTCTTCAACAAGACGGTCGCCGGCCTAACACGGATGGGGGTCAGCGTGTTGGGCAGCCGGGTGCTGGAGGTCCGGGGGCGCAAGTCGGGCGAGCGGCGCCGGACACCGGTGAACTTGCTCCGCTTCGGCGGGCAGGAGTACCTAGTGTCCCCCCGAGGCGAGGGGCAGTGGGTACGCAACGTCCGAGCCGACAACGGGAAGCTCGACCTCTTGGTCGGCCGGCACCGCCAGCACTATGTGGCCACCGAGATGGCCGACGACGAGAAGGGGGAGATCCTCCGCGCCTACCTCAAGCGGTGGAAGGCGGAAGTGGGCGTCTTCTTCGAGGGCGTCGGGCCCGAGTCCACCGAGGAAGAAATCCGGGCTATCGCGCCTAGGCACCCCGTGTTCTCCCTCCGCCGCACGTGAGGAACACCGCTGGGGATCTCGGCGTCCCAGGTCGAGGCTGTACCTGGCACAGGCTTGGTGGTTATTGTTCGCTGCGTGAATGAGGACGAACTGATGCGGCTGACCAATCATCATGAGTCGGCGGCGCCTATGATCGAGGAGGGGCCTGAGCGCTGTCTGGGGTACTTCGAGAACAAGTTCGGCGAGCAGATGGTGTTCGTGCATGACGACGGCCAGCCTGAGGCGACGGTGTTCCTCGGCGAGGTTGACTGGGAACCGCGTCGCATCAGCGACGCCGGCGTGTGGGCACTGCGGGAACTTGCCGAGTTCTGCGAGGGCTACTAGGTGCGCCGGCCACGCGAGGCTGGTAACAGTTTGGGCGCGGATCGTCGCCTGGGCCGGCGTTAGCCCGCAGGCGGTCCACAAGAAGTATGCCCACACCGTCAAGATGGCCGAGGGCCCACCGACGTAGCTGTCGTCCACGCGCAGGTGCAACAGCGCCGCACGCGTTGGCGCCACCGTGGGGGACACGGTGTCAAGCGCTCACCCTTGACGGGTAGCCGGCGTCGTGCCAGGCTTACAGAACTGGCAGAGCTCGCTGCGGGCGCTCTCACCGGCCCTGGCGGGGCGACGACCAACAAACGTCTCGGACGGTGCCCGTCGGCGCTCCTCTTGGCAGCACATGCCGACCCCGTCGCCACTCTGGGTGCGAGGTTGGGCCTCCTGGAACCCCTTCTGGCTACCACTAACACAGTAGAGAACGCCGAATGTGCACGGCCCGCTCGCCGCTCAAGCTCGTTGCCGGGACCTGCAACCTACGAGAAGCGGAGTGTATACTTCACTTTATGAAAGTGGCGGTGCCGCTCCTGGCGCCGATCCTCCGTTCCGATGTGCAAGGCCGGGTCTTGGCGGAGGTCTTCGCCGACCCCGAGCAGGAGCACACGGTCACTCATCTTGCCTCGCGCGCCAAGACTTCGGTGCCGACGGCGATCAGGGAGGTGGACCGGGCCGAGCTCGCGCAGCTCGTGACTAGCCGCCGGGTCGGCAACACCCGGCTCGTGCGGGCCAACCCGCACAACCCGCTCTACCAGCCCTTCCGCCAGGTCATTTTGGCCACTTACGGGCCGCCGGCCGTTGTTGGCGGCGAGTTCGGGGGCATTGCCGGCATTGACCACCTGTACCTGTTCGGCTCCTGGGCTGCCCGCTACCTGGGAGAGCCAGGCCGGGCCCCGAACGACATCGACGTCTTAGTGGTCGGCTCACCAGACCCGGGTGAGGTGTACGACGCGGCCGAGAGAGCCGAGAGGTTGATCGGCCTGCCCGTCCAGGCCACCGTCCGGGCTCTCGAACAGTGGCAGGAGGCCGACGACCCGTTCATAACCGAGGTGCGCTCTAGGCCCCTCGTCTCCCTGCTGGACGAGGCGGACACGTGACCTGGGAGAGGGGGCGGGAGCGAGTCGGCGAGCTCCTGGCGGGAGGCGAGCTCGAAGAAGTGACCGCGTCAGAGGCGCTGGCCGCCCGGCTCGTGGCTGAAGCCGAGAAGCACCTCGCCGCGGCCGAGCACGTCGTCTCGATAGACGAGGCCGGCGCTTACCAGCTTGCCTACGACGGCGCGCGCAAAGCCTGTGCCGCGCTGCTCGCCCAACAAGGCCTACGGGCGACGACCAGAGGCGGCCATGTGGCGGTGCAGGACGCAGTCCAAGCTCAGTTCGGTGGGACGGGGGGCATGGCGGCCTTCGCTGCGGTCCCTCGGATGCGGCGCAAACGGGCTGCCAGCGAGTACCCGAACGTCGGGACCCCGACGACGACGACAGAAGAGGCCCGGGAGGCGGTCGTGGCCGCGCACGCCATCGTTGCCGGCGCAAAAGGGCTCTTGTCGTCCGGGAACGTCGACTCCTTCCGGTGAACCGCAAAGTCTCTTGGCCCGGCACGGGAGGGCCGGTCCAGATCGCCCGTGACGGGGCGGGAGTCCCCGGCTCGTCCGCGGCACGCGAGAGTGAGAGGTCGGCGGATATCGCAGGCCATCTGGACGTCACGACGGTGATGCTGCCAGCCCACGGGCTGGCCGTCGTTGTGGGCCGCCGGCGTCGAATGAGCAAGCTCGAGTTCGGCGTCGCCGCGCCCGCCGGACATGCGGCCGGGGAGGCGGTCCAGGGAGACCCTGGGCCGGTCATTGCGCATGGTGGTCCGGGGGTCGGCGTGGTGGCGTGTGCGGGTCATGGCGACGAAGCTCACTGTCCCTAAAGGACCTGGCCAGCGGGGGTAAGCCGGCCCGCGGAAGTGCGAAAAGTTTGCTTGGTGGACCTGGGCTTCGCGGGCACCATCTTTATGACAGCGGGCCACAGCGGGATCATCGCTGGCCAGAGGCGCAAAATGCCTCCAGGGCCCGGTCGCCGTTGACCGCATTTGCTATCAACGTCGGTTGATGGACGAGGAACTACTGGAGATTGCCCGGCACCACGCCCTACGGTTCCCTGGGCTTGGACCCTGGCCCCGAACTTGCCTTCGCCGGGGTGAGGGCACTGCGGGAACTCGCTGACTTCTGCGAGGGCTACCAGGTGCGCCGGCTACGCGAGGCTGG
>JBOGGK010000403.1:0-2457 GCA_050744045.1 Acidimicrobiales bacterium
GGTCTACTGGGACGTCCACATCTCCGACAGCGGCGAGTACGTCCACGCCGCGCCCTGGGATGTCGGCATCCAGGGCAGCCAGAACGTCTCCCACGGCTGTGTCAACTTGAGCCCGGAGCGGGCGGAGACGTTCTTCCGCTTCAGCCACGCCGGCGACATCGTCCGGGTCGTCAACGGCCCCCGGCCCCCGGCCATGGGCGACCACGGCGTCATGGACTGGTCCTTTGGCCCCTCGACGGTCTCCTGGACGCCGGCCAAGGTTGCCCACCTCATCACGACCGTGGACACCATCCCGACCACTTCGCTCCCGTCCCCGCCGGGCGCCCCCTACTACGGGAGCACAGTGCCCCCCGACCCGACCGCGACGCCCGCTCCGCCGGCCGTCACCACGCCGGCGACCACCGAGCCGCCGGCGACCACCACCACCACCGCGACGACGGCAGCCACCCCGGCGACGACCACCACCACCACGACCACCACCGCGACGACGGCAGCCACCACCGCCCCGACCACCGCGGCGACGGCGCCCCCCACCAGCGCGGCGACAACCGGCCCGGCCACCCCCGTCACGCCGGCAGCCCGTATCACACCGCCTCGATAACGGCCGCTGGCGACCACGCCCGGGCCCGGCGCTTCGGTACCTTGGCCGAGGTGACCGCCTACCCCGTGACCGCTTACCTGGACAACGCGGCTACGACACCGCTGTGCCCCGAGGCGCGCCAGGCCATGGAGCCCTGGCTGGGCGAGCGGTTCGGCAACCCATCCGGCGCCCACCGGGTGGCCCGTACGGCTCGCCAGGCGGTCGACGAGGCCCGCGACACGGTCGCCCAGGTACTCGGGACGGAGCCCGGCGACGTCGTCTTCACCGCCAGCGGCACCGAGGCCGACAACCTGGCTGTCCTGGGGCGTGCCCTCGCCTCGCCCGGCCCGGTAGTGGTGAGCGCGGTCGAGCACCACGCGGTACTGCACGCGGCACGGGCGGCGAGTCGCCTCGCCGGTTCGGAGCTGAGGACAGTGCCGGTGACCGGCGAGGGGGCCGTCGACCTGGAGGCTCTCGCGGCGGCCCTCGACCCGAGCGTCAGCGTGGTGTCCCTCCAGCTGGTCAACAACGAGGTGGGGACCCTCCAGCCGCTCGCCCACGCCGCCCGCCTGGTGCGCAGGCGGGCCCCCAACGCGGCGCTCCACACCGATGCCGTGCAGGCGGTGGCCTGGTACGACGTGGCCGAGCTGGCCGCGGGGGCAGACATGGTCAGCATCAGTGCCCACAAGTTCGGCGGCCCCCAAGGGGTGGGGGCGCTGGCGCTGCGCCGCCCGGTCCACCTCGAGCCGGTCGTGCACGGCGGCCCCCAAGAGCGCGAGCGCCGGGCCGGTACCCACAACGTCGCAGGCATCGTCGGCATGGCCGTTGCCCTCGAGACGGCTGCCCGTGAAAGGGCGGCCGCCTCCGAAAGGGTGCGGGGCCTGCGTGACGAGCTGTGCCGCGGTCTTCTGGCCCTGGTACCAGGCGCCCGCGAGACGGCCGCCGGCCAGGAGCGGGCCCCGGGGCACTGCCACCTATTGATCGAGGGGGTGGAAAGCGAGGCCCTCCTCGTGCTGCTGGACGAGTACGGCGTGGCGGCATCGGCCGGCTCAGCCTGCGCCAGCGGCGCCCTCGAGCAGAGCCATGTCCTCGCCGCCATGGGCTGGGGCGGCCGGGACTTCGGTGCCCTCAGGCTCACCCTCGGCCATGGGTCGACCCCGGTCGACGTCGAGCTCGCGCTCCAGGCAGTACCTGAGGCGGCGCGCCGCTTACGCGCCGGGCCCGCGAAAGAGCATCGATGCGTGCCCTGGTAGCCATGTCCGGCGGCGTCGACTCGTCGGTCGCCGCCGCGTTGGCGCTCCGCGAGGGCCATGAGGTGGTGGGGGCGACCATGAAGCTCTGGGGCGGGCGGTCGGACTCGGGCTGCTGCTCCGTGGCCGACGTGGAGGATGCCCGCCGGGTCTGCCAGCAGCTGGGCATCGCCCACCATGTGTTCAACTTCACTGCCGAGTTCGACCGCGACGTCGTGGGGCCATACGTCTCCGCCCACGCCGAGGCGAGGACCCCGAACCCCTGCATCTCCTGCAACGCCCACTTGAAGTTCGACCGCTTCTTGGAGCGCGCCCGCCTGCTCGGCTTCGACTTCGTGGCGACCGGCCACCATGCCCGCGTGACCGCTGAGGGCGGCCGCTGGCAGCTGAGGCGGGGTCGCGACGCGGCCAAGGACCAGTCCTACGTCTTGTACATGCTCGGCCAGGCCCAGCTGGCGCAGGTCCGCCTGCCGATCGGTGAGCTGACCAAGGGCCAGGTGCGCGCCCTGGCGGCCGACATGGGGCTTCGGACCGCCGCCAAGCCCGACAGCCAGGACGTCTGCTTCATCTCCAAAGTGGGTGGGCGGGAGGCCTTCCACGGCGAGCGCATCCCGCTGGCCCCAGGCT
>JBOGGK010000404.1:0-4369 GCA_050744045.1 Acidimicrobiales bacterium
TTTGTAGTGACGGGGACCTCATGGAGGGCATCAGCCACGAGGCGGCCTCCTTGGCCGGCCACCTGGGCCTCGGCCGGCTCGTGTACGTCTACGACAACAACCACGTGACCATCGACGGGCGGACTGAGATAGCTCTCGGCGACGACGCAGTCAAACGCTTCGAGGCCTACGGGTGGCACACCGAGGACATCGGTGAGGTAGCCAACGACACTGGGGCGCTCGAAGCCGCCCTGCGCCGGGCCATGGCCGTGGAGGACCGGCCCAGCTTCTTGCAGCTGCGTTCGCACATCGGCTGGCCCTCGCCCAAGATGACCGACAATCCCAAGGCCCACGGCGACCCGTTCGAGCCAGAAGAGATACGGGTTACCAAGGAGATCCTGGGCCTGCCGCCCGACGAGAGCTTCTGGGTCCCCGGCGGGGTGCTCGAGTTCTACCGCAACGTCGGCGCCCGAGGGCGCACTGAACGGGAGGCATGGGGCCGGCGCCTGCAGGACAAGCTCCCGCCCGGCCGCCCCGAGCGCCAGCGCTGGGACGCGCAGTGGCGGGGCCAGGGCTTGGCGGGCTACGAAAGCAAACTGCCCAGCTGGAAAGCCGGCGAAAAGCTGGCCACCCGGGCAGCCATCAAGGCGAGCCTCAACGCGGTCAAAAGCGAGGTGCCAGGCCTCGTCTCGGGCGGGGCCGACCTAACCGGCAACACCGGCACAATGCTCGACGGTGAGCCCCTCCAGTCGCGCGAGCACCCCGAGGGGCGCCTGCTCGCGTTCGGGGTCCGGGAGCACGCGATGGGCGCGGTGATGGTGGGGATGGCCCGCCATGGCGGCATCCTCCCTGTCGGCGGTACGTTTTTCGTCTTCAGTGACTACATGCGAGGTGCTGTGCGCCTGGCCGCCCTGTCGCGCAGCAAGGTCATCTACTCGTGGACCCACGACTCGGTCGGACTGGGCGAGGACGGCCCGACCCACCAACCCGTCGAACAGCTGGCCGCCATGCGGGCCATGCCCAACCTGCTGCTCATCCGCCCGGCCGACGCCAACGAGACCGCTCAGGCGCTGCGGGTCGCCATCGACCATGATGGCCCGACCGCCCTCGTCCTTTCCCGCCAGGGCACCCCGGTCCTGGAAGGGACCGCCACGCGGGCCGAGCTGCTGGCGAGGGGAGGCTACGTGCTCGAGGGCGACGGGCCCGGGCCTGACATAGTGCTCGTGGGGACGGGGGCCGAAGTGGCCGTGTGCGTGGGCGCCGCCGAACTGTTGCGCGGCGGCGGCCTCCGGGTAAGGGTCGTCTCGCTGCCGAGCTGGGGGCTGTTCGAGCGGCAGGGCGACGCCTACCAAACGGAGGTTTTGGGCGCCGGCGCCCCCGTGCTCGCCGTGGAGGCTGCCTCCAGCTTCGGCTGGTCCCGGTGGGCCGACGCCACTGTCTCCATCGACCGCTTCGGCGCCTCGGGGCCGGGGGCCGAGGTGCTGGCCCACTTCGGCTTCACTGCTGAGAACGTGGCCAAAAAAGCCCGGGCACTGCTACAAAAAAACGACCAGGAGGAAAGCGAATGACCTTGCTGCACCAGCTCTACTCGGAAGCCGGCCAGAGCCCCTGGGTCGACAACCTGTCACGCGATTCCATCCGCAACGGCCGCCTCGCCAACATGGCCGACGAAGGCATCCGGGGGGTGACGTCCAACCCGACGATCTTCCAAAAGGCGATGACCGGGACCGACGTGTACGCTGCGGACTTTGCGCGCCTCATCGAGGGCGGCTCGGTCGAGCGTGCCTTCTGGGAGATGGCGACTGCGGACGTGACGGCCGCTCTCGAGATCTTCCATCCCCTGTACGAGCAGAGCGGGGCCTCCGACGGCTTCGTCTCCTTGGAAGTCTCGCCCCGCCTCGCCTACGACACCGAAGGGACCGTCAGGGATGCCCGAGGGTTCCACGAAACGATAAGCATGCCCAACCTCCTGGTCAAGATCCCGGCCACGGAGGCGGGGGTGCCCGCCATCCGCCAGATGATAAGCGAAGGGCGGAACATAAACGTCACGTTGATCTTCAGCCTGGAACGCTATGACGCCGTGGTAGAGGCGTACATCTCCGGTCTCGAGGCCTTTGCTGGCTCCGGCGGGGACATCTCCCGGGTGCACAGCGTGGCCTCGTTCTTCGTGAGCCGGGTGGACACCGAGGTGGACCGGCGCCTCGAGCAAAAGGCTGCTGGGGGCGAGGACGCCGAGCGGTTGGCCGACCTGCGCGGCAAGGCCGCCGTAGCCCAGGCCAAGCTCGCTTACCAGCTGTTCCAGCAGCGATTTTCCGGGCCGCGATGGGAGGCTCTCGAGACGCGCGGCGGCCATCGGCAGCGGCCTCTTTGGGCGTCCACCTCCACCAAGAACCCGGCCTACCCGGACCTCCTCTACGTCGACAGCCTGATCGGGCCCCACACGGTCAACACCATGCCGGACGCGACGATCGCGGCATTCGAGGACCACGGCAAGGTGGCGCGCACGGTCGACCAAGACGTCGACCAGGCTCGAGCCCACCTTGACGCCTTGGCCGAGGAGGGAATCGACATGGGCGACGTCTCCCAGAAGCTCGAGCAAGAGGGCGTCGCCGCCTTCTCCAAGAGCTACGACGAGCTCCTCCAAGCGTTGGAGGACAAGGCGTTGGAGATCGGCGCTGACGGTCCAAAAAAGGGCGCCGCTTCGTGACTGCACCTGAGAGCGCGGCCGGAGCCGGCTCCACCCGCCCCGCTGGCTCGCCGGCCCAGGCCGAAGGAGCCCCGGCCCAGCCCGAAGGAGCCCTGGCCCAGCCCGAAGGAGCCCCGGCCCAGGCCCACGAAGTGGCGCCCAACGTCCTAGCTGAAGGGCTGGAGACGGTGCGCCGGGCACCGCCGGGCGTGCTGGTCGTGTTCGGCGCTTCGGGCGACCTCACGCACCGCAAGCTGCTCCCCGCCCTCGAGCACCTGTCTCGGCGCCGGCTCCTGCCAGCGGCATTCGCGGTGGTCGGCGTAGCCCGCACCGAGATGTCCGACGACGGCTTCCGGGACCTCATGGCCGACGCCGTCCCGGGCGCCGGGCCGGGCTGGGCGGAGATCATAAAAAACAGCGCCTACATCACTGGCGAGTACGCCCACCCGGACACCTTCGCAGCTCTTCAGCAGCGGCTCAAGGACCTCGACGAGGCCCTCGCCACCGGGGGCAACCGCACCTACTACCTGGCCACCGTGCCCGCAGTCTTCGGCGAGGTGGCCCGGGCGATCGGCAAGGTGGGCCTCAACCGGCCAGAGCCGGGCGGCTCCGCCCGCCTCGTGATCGAGAAACCCTTCGGCCACGACCGGACCACGGCGCGCCAGCTCGACCACCAGCTGCACGAGGTCTTCGAAGAGGGCCAAATTTACCGCATCGACCATTATCTTGGCAAGGAGACCGTGCAGAACGTCTTGGCGCTGCGCTTTGCCAACGCGATATTCGAGCCTTTGTGGACGCGCAATTACATCGACCACGTCCAGGTGACCGTGGCCGAGACGGTCGGGGTCGAAAAGCGTGGCAATTTCTACGAGACCGCGGGCGCGTTGCGTGACATAGTGCAAAACCACGTCATGCAGGTCCTCTCCCTCACCCTCATGGAGCCGCCGGGCTCGATCGACGCCCAGGGCATCAGGGACGAGAAGGTGAAGGCCCTGCGCTCGGTAGTGGTCCCTCAGCGCGAAGAGGTCGCCGACATCGCGGTGCGGGCGCAGTACGACAGCGGCTGGGTGGAGGGCAACGCCGTCCCTGGCTACCGCCAGGAACCCGGGGTGAGCCCCGAGAGCCAGACCGAGACCTACGTCGCCCTCAAGCTCCAGGTGGACAACTGGCGCTGGGCGGGCGTGCCCATCTACGTGCGCACGGGCAAACGCCTGCCCAAGCGGGCTACGGAAGTGGCGCTCCAGTTCAAGGCGGTCCCCCACCTGGCGTTCCCCAAGCAAGCCGCCGTCGGCCTGCACCCCAACGCTCTGGTCCTGCGCATCCAGCCCGACGAGGGCGTCACGCTGCGTTTCGGGGCCAAGGTGCCGGGGCAGGCGTTCATGGTCCGCGACGTCCTCATGGACTTCTCCTACGGCGCCGCTTTCCTGGAAGAGCCGCCCGACGCCTACGAACGCCTCCTGCTCGACGCCATGGTGGGCGACCCCACCTTGTTCATCCGCAGCGACGAGGTGGACACGGCGTGGGGCGTCGTGGAGCCATTGCTCGATGCCTGGGGCGGGGGCGAAGCCCCCCTGGCCGGCTATGGCGCCGGGTCCTGGGGGCCGCGGTCGGCAGGTACCCTGATCGAGCGGGACGGCCGCAAATGGCGGACACCGTAGCCCCGGCCCGGCCCCCTAGCACCTCGGGAGGGGGGCCGCTCTTGGC
>JBOGGK010000405.1:0-2387 GCA_050744045.1 Acidimicrobiales bacterium
TTCCTACACGGTCCCCTGAGCTCCTGTGGCACCGGCCAGGGAGCGCGCATTCAGCGGCAGGAGGCGTCAAACAGCAAGGAAAGCCAAGGCGAAAAGAGCCAAAGAGAAGGGGGCGGCACAACGATGAAGCTGAAGGACAAGAACAACAATGTCCCGAGCGGGGCTCGGTCGCGACGCCGCCTTCTCGGAGGAGCTCTCCTCAGCGCCCTTGTCCTGGTGCTGATGACAGCGGGTTGGTCCTCGCCGAGCCCGCTCGCTGGCGCCTCTAGCGAGGTACCGAGCGGGCGGCGGGCCCCCTCTGGCCGTGCCAGCCCGGCCAGGTGGCTGACCCCTTCACCTCGAGCCTCGCCGTCACCGCCGTCACGGCAACCGGCACGCTGAAGCCCACAACCTGGCCGCGCTCGACGCTGGCGTCGAAGTTCGACTGCTTCTACGTCTACCTAACGGAAAGCCTGGCCGACACGGGCAACACCGCCCTTGCGGTGACCAAGGTCGAAACGGTCACGGCGGACGAACAGGCGGCTCCATTGTCCCGGGTCTGTGACGTGTGGGCGCCGGCCTACCGCTCCCAGACCTTCCCGAGCGTGCTGAAAGGCCTCGACAGCAACGAGGCGACGAGGAGGCGGCTAAGCACAGACGGTTCGTGCGGGCCAAGGGGTGAGCCTCCAGTCCGGCCAGAGCGCCAAGGCCGGCCAGCAGGTCGCCTGACCAACCCGGCGGCCCTCGCCGGCAGTGCGGCCGACCTCCGCCCCTACTTCCTCAAGATCACCCAGGTCGAGGGAGTACCAGGCATCTCTTACGGGCTGAAGGAGGCGGTCCCCCCACCCCCTGGGTCACCTACCCCGGGCTCTACTCGGCGAGATGTGAACAAGGGGCCGGTGCCACCTGGCTTCAGGTGACAAACCTCGCCGGGGGCAGCCACGCCCGGCCGGTACTGAACGACAAGGTGGTTAAGACATCGCCAATGAGGAGGCGGTGTGCGCGCCCGTACCGGGCAGCCTCCTCGACCGCCGTAACCTGGCCCCGGCATCCCAAACGTCTCGGACAGCCTGGCCAGCTCCCGTCTGCTCGTACCCACCGGCCCCGGCCGCCAGGTCGACGCGTTGTCGACGGAGCCGAGCGAGGGTTGGCCGTGGCTGCCTCGAGCTCGGGGGCAGGGTCGGGAGGAAGAGCGGCATGGGCCGCGTCAGCGCCCAGGCGGGCCTGAGCGCCTGCCAGAGCGATGAGGCGTGCCTGTCGTGGGGAGGCAGCGCGACCATGGGCGCCCGGTCGAGCCTGTCCGGGACCGGCAGCGTGCGCCGGGCAGCATGATCAATTTCGACCCAACTGAAATAACCGCCTGGCTCAGTCAAAACCGTGTGGCTGCGCGCCGGGCCTAATAACACGTCGCAGGCACGGCCCTGTGACGGGGTGACAACCGGCACTCACCCGTCGCCAGGGAGGACCTCAAACAGCGGTCAATGAGGGTGCCCGAGCATGCTCGTACAGCGGCTCCGGCGCTATGTCGAGGCCGTCCGGCCGGGTTATGGTCCCCGCCTCGGGATCGAGGCGTACTTGAGCGAAATAAGCCGGGCCGCTCGGGGGCTCCAGGACACCGGTCCACTGTTCCATCGAGAAGTCGACGTCCCCGGCCGTCCCATCATCGAAGAGGGGCCTGAGGACGTAGGCCCGCAACACGGCCACTCCGACCACGCAGGGAAAGTACGAACTGCTCACTGCCTGCATCCTACGGCAGGGGCGGGATGGCAACGAGCGGTTGGTTCTGCCTCGCCCGCTCCCAGTTGGCGAGCAGCTCGTCACGGTGGCCTCCTGCCCAGTCGAGCACCAACCCGAGCGCGCGGGGCTCCAGCTCGCCCGCAAGCACTGCTCCGTCGATCGGCACCGACGTGCGAAGCCCAGCGTGGTGCGCGTGAAAGTGGGCTATGGGATCGTCCCGGCCGTTCCAGTACATGTAGATCACGACCCCGTAGAAAGCGCTCACCCGTGGCACGTGCCAACCAGGGTAGACCGGGTCAGAATGCTGAGCACGTGAACGCCGGGGCGTCCGATGGTGGGACCTGCCGTCTCGCTAACCAGCTAGCCCGGTGTCCTACCCGACCCGGGTCAGCGCGGCCCTGAGGGCCTCGTCCGTCTTCGCCGCCAACTCGCGCTCGCGCTCGGCTGCTGCCCGCTGGTAGATCATCGCGACGGCTGGCGTCGCGTTCCCGCCGAAGGCCATCAGCTCCTTGACCGGCGCCCTCGCGCGACTTGGGCGGAGTAACGAGCCGCTCTCCGGCCACGATCTGCGCTTGCTTCGTTACTTGTCGGGCGGGCGGGACTTGAACCCGCGACCCCCAGACCCCCAGTCGTGTCGAAGTGGTCGCACAACGTGGCGATCGGTATCTTGT
>JBOGGK010000406.1:0-3495 GCA_050744045.1 Acidimicrobiales bacterium
GCCTTTAGGAGGCTGTAGCATTTCGAGTACGCGTAGCACGCAGGTCCAGGCGGGTTGGTCACATCCTTCATCACCTTGATCACAGCCGGTCCGGACGTTGTCCCTGCCCTGTCCATGGCAAGCGCCAGGCTCACAACCGCGTCGTAGGCGTAATTGGCATTAGCCAGAGGGATCGCTGACTTGCCGAACTTTTGAGCAAAGAGACTGTTCCAGACGTTTGCTCCCTGGCCTGTGTACGAAGTTCCGTAGACAGAGGTAAGGTGAGCATGGGCCACCGGGAAGGTGATCGCCTTCAGGTACTCGGCTCCGCCGGTTACGTCACTCCCGATAAACGGGATCCCCAGGTTGTCCAGTTCTTTGAAGTTCTGGAAGATCGCCCCCGCGGTCGGGGCGTCCGTTTGGGTAAATATCACCTGTGGGTGGGACTTGATGATCTGGCGGACCTCCGGGAGGTAGTCCGTCTGGTCAGGCGCCACCGTCACGTCGGCTGTGACCGTGCCACCCAACTTCTTCCAGGTCGCCACGATCGGGGCCTTGAAGGTCTGGGCGGCGATCTCGTTGTAGAAGAGCATGGCGGCCCTCTTGTACCCCAGCCTGTGGGCGTAAAGTGCCATAGCGACGCTCAACTGGGTGTCGGACGGGCTGTCCCTCCACAAGTAGGGATCCTTGTTGACGTTGAACAGAGTGCTGCCACCCTGGAACTCCGTTGGAATTTGGGCAGCGGTGACGATCGGCGCGACAGCTGCGATCTCCTGGGTCTCCGGCCCGATAATGCCGACCACATGGTTAGCGGCCAACAGTTGATGGGTAGCGGGGACCGAGTCGGCCTCATCGCAGCCGGTGTCGGCGTGGTAGAGCGCCAACTTGTCGCCGAGGACGCCACCGTGAGCATTGATGGCCTCCTCGGCCACTTGGGACCCCTGTAGCATCGCTTCACCTAGGCTGGCCAACCTACCTGTGAAACACGACAGCACCCCGAACGCGATCGTGCCCCCTGAGGTGCTGGCCGAAGCCGAAGCTGTAGTGCCGGGGGCGGCCAACAGCATTGCTCCAATGGCCAGACCGGATACCAGCTCGACGCGCAGGCGATGACGCCCTGACCCCCCTCGTCCCGCTTCTTTCTCCCGTGTCTTTCTTATCATGTAGTTTCCCTTTCTGCTTGGATGTTTCTGCGCCGGCTCTTGGTCTTTCAGGGCCTGCCAGGCGATCGGCACCTGGTTAGGAAAGGTGTCCCACGTAGAGGTTCACCACCTCCTCGTCGTGGAGCAGGTCGTGGCCCGCGCCTTCGAGCCGGTTCTTCCCGAGCACCAGGACATAGGCCCAGTCGGCATGGCGAAGGGTCTCCCGGGTGTTTTGTTCGACGATGAGGACAGCAACGTTGGTGGTCTTTACTTGCTCGATCCGCTCCCACACCAGTCCTTGGAGGCGAGGAGAAAGGCCGGCGCTCGGTTCGTCCAGGATGAGCGCGGCTGGGTCCACCATCAGGCCCCTGGCCATTGCAAGCATCGTCCGCTGGCCGCCGCTCAAGGTGCTGGCCTTGCGCCGGGCAGCCACCCGCAGGTCTGGGAAGAGCTCGAAAAGCTGCTCTATGCGCTCCCGCACCCCGGAAGGCCGGACGTAGCCCCCCATGTCGAGGTTCTCCTTCACACTGAGGTCAGGGAACACGTTGGAAACTTGGGGGACGTAGGCAACTCCGAGGCGCACCAGGTTTTCCGCCGCCTGGCCGGTGACGTCCCGGCCCTCGACGGAGACAGTCCCGCGCGACACCTTTATGAGCCCGGCCACGGCCTTGAGCAGCGTGGACTTACCAGCGCCGTTGGGCCCGACGATGGCCGTTATCCCACCTCGCCGGGCGTGGAAGCTCACGTCCTCGACGATGGGTGGGCCGCCGTAGCCGGCTGTGAGCCCGGCGGCCCGGAGCGCAACCCCGTCTTGTGACGGCTCGATCGTCATAGCCGGGACTCGTCGTAGCTGGGGACGTCGCCAAGGTAAGCGTCGATCACAGCGGCGTTAGACCGGAGCATCTCGAAAGGCCCGGACGCTATTGACCTGCCCTGGGCCATCACCACTACGTGGCCCGTGACCCGCTCGATGAAGGGGAGGTTGTGCTCCACCACTATGACCGAGGCGCCCGAGGAAACGAAGCTCTCGATGGCATCGGCCATCCGCTCTCCCAGGACTGGGTTCACCCCGCCCATCGGCTCGTCCAGGATGACCAGGCGGGGCATGGCCATCCGTATGCGGGCAAACTCCACCAAGCGCTTCTGGCCGCCGCTCAGGTTGCCGGCCTTCTCGTTGCGTAGCTCCAGGAGGCCAAACTCCTCCAGGACCGCCTTGGCCCGTGCCGTGTCTCCCTGTGCCCTCTGCCTCCTTTCTTTCCCCTGCCCCCTCAGCGCTCGCCAGAGCGTCTCGCTCCGGTTGTCAAAGAGCGCTATGAGCATGTTCTCGAGGACTGTGAGCCCCGGCCACTCCCGGGGGCTTTGGAACGTGCGCACCACGCCTTTGCGAGCGATGCGATGCGGTGGCAGGCCCTGGACCGCCTCGCCCCACAAGCCGATCGTCCCCCTGTCGGGGACCTTGAAGCCGGTGATGAGGTCGATGGCCGTGCTCTTGCCGGCACCGTTAGGGCCGATCAGTCCCGTCACTTGGCCCTGCGGGACTTCGAAGCTGCAATCGTGGACGGCTTGGACCCCACCGAAATGCTTGCTGAGGCCCTCCACGATAAGGACCGGACCGGGGACGGTCATGTCGCGGTCCCGGGGCCATTGTCGGGCACGCCGTCTTCGTTCGGCTCTCTCGTGGCTCCGCTCTCGGAGGACTTGCCCAGGGCGGCAGCGACGACGGGAGACCGCCTTCGCCCGACGAGAGGGCGGGGAGGGCGGCCGAGGAGACCATATCCGTCTGCCGCCAGCGCGGTCGCGAGCGGGTCTACAAGCCGCCGCTCGGGAAAGATGCCCTGCGGACGGTACCGCAGGAAAATGACGATGATGAGCCCGATTATCACCTCGCGCATGGCCGGCGCCAGGCTGGGGTGGTTGGCCACCTGCGGGAGGAACCGAGTGGCCTCCTCGAACAAGACGCTCACCAGCAGCACCCCGGCGACAACACCCCTGCTGTTCCCCCGCCCCCCTACGAAGACGGCCGCGTACAGGACTATCGTCTCGATAGGTGTCCACGCCGAGGGGTTGAAGGCCGTTAGGTAGCCTGCGAACAGGCCACCCGCCAGGCCTCCTAGGGCCGCACCCAGTACATAAGCTCGCAGCCTCATGCTGTAGACGTTGCGCCCGAACGCGGTCGCCGCTCGCTCGTCTTCCCTTATTGACCTTATAGCGAGGCCCCACCTGCTACCGGAGATCCGCTCGACAAACAGGTACACGAGAGCGAGGACAGCCAAGCAGAACCCCATAAAGAAGTACTGGTAGCCGTAGTAACCAATGCCCAAAGCGCTCCCCATCGGGTCGAAGAGCCCCGACAGCCCGTTGAACCCGTCCACGA
>JBOGGK010000407.1:0-2073 GCA_050744045.1 Acidimicrobiales bacterium
GTCGAAGGGCCTCTCGGCTCGCTCAGTTTCGAGGAGCTCCTCGACGCCCTCGAACGGGTGACCGGGCGCCTCGCCAACGGGGAGCTCGGCATCGAGGCGGCCGCCGGCCTCTACGAGCAAGCCGAGCTGCTCTACGCCGCCGCCGAGGCACGCTTGGCCGCCGTCGAGGCCCGCATCAGCCGCCTGAAGGGGCCGGCGTAGAGCTGGGGCCCCGGCGTCTGGTCATCCGCAATACCGCCCAGCCCGCCCCAAGCGGGACCTCGAGCTCGGCCGCCAGTCCCTCGCGGTGTTCGACGACCGTGAAGGGTGCGCCCACGAAGCGGTCTCCCGCCGACCCCAGGGTGGTCACGGCCGCTTCCCACTCGGCCGGGCACCCGAGCAGGACGCGAGCCTGGACCGAACGGCACCTGCCTCCTGAGGTCGGTTCGCGCCACGAACCATTGGCGCTCCCAGTCAAGTCGACGACCGCGACGGCAATACGGTCATCGGTGCGCACCACGCGAGCGAACAGCGCACCCCCGATGGGCTCTGGGCGCACCGGACCGTCCCAGTAAAGGGCGACGGCGCCGTTTTCGTCGCCGATCTCGTACCAGCTCGTGTCTTCGCCTTCGAAGAACAAGTCGCGGCAGCGCAAGCCAAAGCGGTGCCAGGCGAGAGCCGTCTCGGTTTCCGCCGGCGACAGTATTTCGTGCTTGGGGTAGTAAGGGTCGCAAAGGACCGCTCGGCGGTCCCCGTACAGCAAGGCGCTGGCGCCGAGGCAGGTGGTAATAGCCTCGGTAAGGACCACAGTTCGCAACGAACGTTGCCGAGCTTCCCGTCCCGTCCCCGCCCCGTCGCCGCCCCACACGGGCGGGTAGCAGGCAATGGTGCCCCGCACCGCTGCGCCCCCTGGGGCTCCTGGGCTGAGGCGCCTGGTGTTCCCGGCGCTGCGGTCGAGAAGGCCCTCGAGGTGGCGCCCCGGGCTGGATGCGGGACATACCCGTCGAGGTGGACGAGTGGGACGACACGAGCTGGGCGCGTGGCGCCGCCGCTTTGGTGCTCGCCGCCCCCTTCGACCGCAACGCCGCCGTCGGGGAGGAGCGCCCCCATGTGCTCGCTCGGCTGCACGGCAACCCGGACGGGAAAGGGGCGGGCCGGTCCTCGGGCCGGGCAAGGGCGGGGCCGGGTTGAGGGCGCAAGCGGGGTGGTCCTGTGGTAGTAGCACAGGCGACGTCCCGTCTTCGACCCTCAGCCGGGCCAGTCGATGCTGAAGCACCGGTCGGCGAGGCGCCCGGGGGACCAGCGGCCCCACTGGCCGTTCACCGCCCGGCGGGTGGTCTCGGTCCAACCGATGACGTCGGGGCTCGAGATCCGGCGCACCGTCTGGACGATGCCCCCCTCGAAGACCCGGTAGCCGGCCCAGACCCCAGGGTAGTCCTTGGTGGCGGACACCTCGGTTATGGTGATCGGCCCGTACCCGTAACGGCGGTTGCGGTGGCGGTGGCCGCAGGTGACCAGGGTGGCCGGGTGGCTCTCGGCCAGGGCGTCGAGGAGGCGCCGGCCCTCGGCGAAAGGTATCCCTGGCGGGTAGACGGTGGGGTAGCGGTGCATCTCGGGCGGGTGGTGGAGCACGACCATGGCGCCGGTGGCCACCTCGCCCGCCAGGGCCGCCACCCGGGCGGCAACCGGCGCCGACAGCCGGCCCCGGTGGTGGCGAGCGTCGCCGTGGGTGGTGTCGACCAGCACGATGCGCAGTCCGGGGACGTCCACCGCCTGCGGCGCCCAGGCGATGTCGATGCCCTGGCTGGCGAGGAGGCCCCGGGTGTCGACGCCCAAGCGGTTGTCGTGGTTGCCGAGGATGGCCGCCACTGGTACCGGGCTGGTAGCCAGCAGGCGCCCGGCGTCGCGCACTTCGGCGACAGTGGCGACCCGGGTGAGGTCCCCTTTCACCACCAGCAGCTCGGCCCCCCAGGCCGCCGCTTCGGCGATGGCCGCCCGCAACGCCCGTTCGGGGTAAGGGGCGGCACCGAGCCGGGCCGACGTGGCGGCGCCCGCGCCGGCCCCGGCGGAGCCGTCGTAGATGCGACCGAGCAC
>JBOGGK010000408.1:0-2008 GCA_050744045.1 Acidimicrobiales bacterium
GGGCGGGGCCGGCACCGGGGCGGGAGCGGCCGCTTCGGCCCTGGCCCGCGCCGGCGAACTGGGGGCCGCACCTCGCTCGCCCCAACCTCGCCTGGAAGACGTCGGCGCCCTGGTGGAACGGGCGAGGAGGGCGGGCCTGCCGATCGGGCTGGAGGTGACCGGCTCCCCGGCCAACCTGCCGCCTTCGGTTGCTTTCGCTGCCTACCGCATAACCCAGGAGGCGCTCACCAACGTCGTGCGCCACGCCCCGGGAGCAGAGACGTCGGTCGCGCTCGGTTGCGGCCCCACCGGGGTGTCGGTCCGGGTACGCAACGGCCGGGCGGTCCTACCGGTGGCCACGGCCCCCGGGCGCAGGGGCCACGGGCTGGTGGGCATGGCCGAGCGAGCGGCTCATTGCCACGGTTGGGTGAGGGCGGCGCCGGAGGCGGGCGGCTACTGCGTGGAGGCCTGGCTACCGACCGAGGTCCCGGCGGGGATCCAGTGAACCAGGGCCCGCCCGGCCATGTCCGGGTCTTCGTGGCCGACGACCAGGCGCTCATGCGCCAGGGGTTCCGGATGATCCTGACCGCCCAGCCCGGGATAGAGGTGGTGGGAGAGGCGGCGGACGGCGCCGCGGCGGTGGCGGGCGTGGCCGCCACTTGCCCAGATGTCGTGCTGATGGACATCCGCATGCCCGGCCTCGACGGGATCGCGGCCACCAGGCAGATCAAGGACGCCCGGGTCTTGATCCTCACCACCTTCGGCCACGACGAGTACGTGGTGGAAGCGCTGCGGGCAGGGGCCAGCGGGTTCTTGCTGAAAGATGCCACCCCCGAGGAGCTCACCCACGCGGTGCGCGTTGTCGCCGCCGGCGAAAGCCTGCTTTCACCGGCGGTCACGACGACCTTGCTCGCCCGGGTGGTGCCGGGCCTGGGCCAAGGGGCCCCCACGTCGAGGGAGGCCGGCGCCACCCAGTCGAGCCGGCTCAGCCAGCTGACCGAGCGCGAGGTCGAGGTGCTGAAGCTGGTGGCCAGGGGTTGCAGCAACGCTGAGATCGCAGCCGAGCTGTACATCTCGGAGACGACGGTCAAGACCCATGTATCGCACCTGTTGGCCAAGCTCTACCTGCGCGACCGGGTCCAGGCCGTGGTGCTGGCGTTCGAGGAAGGCCTGGTGGGCCCCAACCTCTAGCGGCCCGCCCGGCAAGGTGCCATGGGCTCAGAGCGGTGAGGCACTCGCTCTGCGTGCACGAAGCGCTGCGGGTTTAGACAGGGCCGGTTTGTGGGCAAGAAATTAGGTTGGCCTTGTTTGACCCGCTGGCGCCTGGGTAACATCCGTCACAGCGAACGCCGGCTGCCCCGGGCTCAGCCCCGAGGTAAGCGGCGAGGGGGGCGCTGTAGCCGAGCCGAAGAGCCCGGCTTCTTCGGGCTGGCGGGCCAGGGGCGTGCTGGCCCGCTCCCGAAGAGCCGTAGGCGGGCACGAAAGAGCAGCGGGCAAGAATGGGTACTGCCGGCTCCTGAAGGGCCGTGGGTAAGGTTGCCCGATGCCAGAAAGTTCCCAGGTTCCCGCCCTAAGCGTCGACAACCCCGACGGTGTGGAGCGCGCCCTTTTTGTGACCGCCCACCCCGACGACGTCGACTTCGGCGCCGCGGGCACGGTGGCGGCGTGGGTGAAGGCCGGTGTGGAGGTCGCCTACTGCATCGTCACCGACGGCGACGCGGGCGGCACGGACCGGTCGGTCCCCCGTGCCGAGATCTCCCGCCTGCGCCGCCAAGAGCAGCGGGAGGCGGGCGCCGAGGTGGGGGTGACGGACATCACGTTCCTCGGCTACCCCGACGGGCGGTTGGCTGCCACCCCTGAGGTGCGGCGCGACGTGAGCCGGGTCGTGCGACGGTGCCGTCCCCAGCGCCTGGTGTGCCAATCGCCCGAGCGCGACTGGGACCGCATCGGCGCCAGCCACCCTGACCACCTGGCGGCGGGCGAGGCCTCGGTGTGCGCCGCCTACCCCGATGCGCGCAACCCCTTCGCC
>JBOGGK010000409.1:0-1884 GCA_050744045.1 Acidimicrobiales bacterium
CAGCTGAGGCGACCTTCGCCGGGCAGCACCTGACGCTGCTCAATGTCGCCTCGGTGGATGGGCTCGTGCCCGCCCTCCGCAAGGTCTGGTGGTCGGCGAACTCCGACTCGGCGATCTCCTACCGCAAGCGGGTTGGTCTCTTTACTCGCCCGAGCATTGGCGTCGTGGTGCAGTCCCTTCTCGACCCGGCGGTGGCCGGCGTAATGTTCACCCGTAACCCACTTACCGGCGCGAACGAGCGAGTCGTAGAAGCGAGCTGGGGACTGGGCGAGGCCGTCGTCGCGGGTCTCGTGATACCTGACCACTTCCGGGTCGACCACGACGGGACGTTGCTCGAGCGCACTGCCGGGCGCAAGAAGGTGGCCATCCGCACGCTCCCAGACGGGGGGACCGCCGAGGAGCCCGTGAGCGCCTCACTCGTAGGCCAGTTCTGCCTTGACGACGACCAGTTGCTGCAGCTGCACGCGCTCGCTACGCGCTGTGAGGAGGTCTATGGCCCGGGTCGTGACATTGAATGGGCGTTCGCCGGTGAGGAAGGCAGGGACCTGTACCTCCTTCAGTGCCGGGCTATCACGACGACCGTGAGAACTCAGCCGCGGACCGCCGTCGGCAGCCCGGCGAGTGCCGAGCGTGCCGGCTCCCTCAAGCCTGTGCCCCTCTTCGCCGAGCTCAGCGACGACGAGCGTGCGCAGGTCGCGCGCCTCTTTAGGGAGCGCCGGTTCTCGGCCGGTGAGACCGTCGTCCGCGAAGGAACGGGTGGTGCTGCATTTTTCATGATCGACTCGGGGGAGGCGGCGGTCCGGGTCGGTGGCGAGCAGCGGGCGACGCTCGGCCCGGGGGACTACTTCGGAGAAATTGCGTTGATCGACGAAGGCTCTCGTTCGGCGACGGTTACTGCAGAAAGTGACCTCGCCTGCCAGGGGATCACCTTATGGGACTTCCGGCCGCTCGTCGAGCACAACGGCGCGCTCGCGTGGAAGCTGCTCCAGGCGACGGTGAAGAAGCTCCGCGAGGCGGAGCAGTTCGAGCACCAGTAGCATAAAGGTATAACTGCTAGTAGAATAGGTGTATGAGCACCCGGAAAGAACGGCTGACGGTAACTGTCGACCACGAGCTGGTGGAGGCCGGCAACGCGGCCGTTGCGTCTGGCCAAGCTGGCTCGCTGAGCGGATGGGTGAACGCGGCTCTGGCCGACCGGGCGGCTCGTGACAGGCGCCTGCGTTCCCTGGCTGAGGCGGTGGCTGACTACGAGGCTGAGTTCGGCGAGATCACAGAAGGCGAACTGGCTGTCGTGAGGCAAAAGGACAGCCGGCGCTCGGTGATCGTGCGCGGTCCCCAGGTCCCCGCCCGGACAAAAGGGGCACATTGATGCTCGTGCTCGACGCTGCCGCCCTGGTGGCCCTTGACCGCAACGACCGTGCCATGTGGGCTCGTCTCAAGGACTGCCAGCGCTCCGGGCTGCCGCCGCTCACCCATGGCGGGGTGGTCGGGCAGGTCTGGAGGGGCGGTGCCCGCCAGGCGAGGCTAGCCAAGGCCCTCGCCGGGGTAGACACGAAGCCCATGGACGAGAAGCTCGGCCGGGCCGCCGGGGCCCTGCTCGGGCGTACCGGGCTCGCCGACGTCATCGACGCTGCGGTGGCGTTGCTGGCTGAAGACGGCGATACCATCGTCACCGAAGACACCGAGGATCTCGCCGAGCTACTTGGCGCTACCAACCGCCGGGTCGAGCTGGTCCGGCCCTAAGCGCGGCGAACAACGTCAGATCGGTGAGGCCGACGAAGCCCTTTTACCGCCCCATGGTATATAGGGGGGCCTCCCGGAGCGCGTCATCCGGGAGCTCCAAGGCGCCGGCTTCGACGGGTTCATCTTGGACGACCATACCCC
>JBOGGK010000410.1:0-4407 GCA_050744045.1 Acidimicrobiales bacterium
CCCCCTACAGCTGTCGCGTCACCAGAAGGAAGGCTCCGACAAGTGTCGTGGGCCGGCGCCGCACGTCTCGTTATGGTGTAGTGAGTACGACATCTGGGGTACCAGGCGCAGAATTTTTTCAGAACCTGGTCCGAAAAGGGGAACGTTGCGCAGGTTCAAACTCGCGATCATCGGGTGCGGCCGGGTCTCGGGCATGCACGCCGCGGCCTACGCTCGGCACCCCGAGCGCCTCGAGGTCGTGGCCGCCTGCGACCCTGACCTCGGCCGGGCGGAGCAGTTGGCAAGCCAGTTCGCCGGCTGTCGCTACTACGCGTCGGTGGCCGATGCTGCCCAGGGCGCCGATTGGGAGGTCGGCGTCGTATGTTCCCCCACTCCCCTCCACTCCCAGGTGGTCGACGAGTTGGTAGTTGCTGGCAAGCACGCCTTCATCGAAAAGCCGCTCGCGGACAACCTGGCCGAGGCGCAGCGCATGGTCGGTGCTTGCGAGTCTGGGGGGACCCAGCTCGCGGTCCACCAGAACTTCCGGTACCACTATCCGTTCGACCTCGCCCGGTCTCTCATCGGGGCCGGCCGTATCGGGAGGGTGACGACGGTACTTCATCGGGAGCTGCTGTCCCGCCAGGACAGTGGCTGGCGGGCCTCCACCGAAAGGCACGCCCTTGCCGTGATGGGGGTCCACTGGCTGGACGGGTTCCGCTGGATGCTCGCCGAGGAGCCAGTGAGCGTGCTGTGCACGCTCACCTCGTCTCCGCTCATAGCAGCCCGCGGGGAAACCGAGGTCGTCCTGCATGCTCGATTTGCCGGCGGGGCGAGCGTCTCTTATGTCGAGAGCTTCTCGTACCCTGACCCTTCTCTCGAGACCAACGTCATAGGGGAGGAGGGTGCCCTCAGGCTCAGCCATGCCGAACTGCGTGAGTGGCATGCCCAGAAGGCTCCCGGGAGTGACGGCCAGGAGAGCGGAGGCCAAGTGGCCGAGGTCAGTCAAATGGACGAGGTAGCCCACCCCAACCCTGCCGGCTCGGACAAGCCGGTCGCCACCTTCCTCGCCCTCGACCAGTTCCTCCAGGCTCTCGAGTCGGGCTCCGAGGCCACGAACAGCGGGCGGGACAACCTGCGGACGATGGCCTTCCTCGAGGCCGCCTACCGCAGCGCCAGGCTCGGCCGTCCCGTTGGCCTCGAGCCGCAAGCGTCGGAGCTGGTCCCATGACCGGGCGGGATCCCCGAACTGGTGCCCTCGAGGCTGGTGCTGTACGGCTCGCTTTCTCTGTCCCCACCCGGTCCGCTGCCGAGGAGCAACTGCTCTATGGCACCTACAAGCAGTGTGGTTACGAAGGCCTCCAGCTGAAGTCGGGCCAGTACCTCGAGTACCTCGCGGGCCCAGGGGAAGCCGAAGAGCTGGCGAGGCAGGACCCGGGCAGGTTCTCGGGCCTCATCTTCGGGGGGGGCCTAGACGACGAAGGCCAACAGACGCTCCGTGAAGTGGTCCGTTTCGCTGCCCGCGTGTCATCTGAGCGCGTCATATTCTGTCACGGCCACCCTCGCGAGGGATTGAGCAAAGGCGACGTCCGGCACTTCGCCGATATCCTCTCACGGATAGGGCGCGAGGCGCTCGGGCTCGGGGTCAAATTGTCACTTCACCACCACTACGGCCAGCCGGTCATGCACCCTCGGGACATTGAGGTGTTCTTCGAGGCGGCCATGCCGGGGACGGTGGGCCTCACGTTGGACACGGCCCACATGTGGAAGGCCGGGCACGATGACGTCGGCTCGGTGCTCGAGCGGTTCGCCGACGTAATAGATAACGTCCACCTCAAGGACTGTCGTGACGACGCAGCCGGCCAGCGCCTCCCGGACGGGGCCCGAGTGGCGGCCTCGTTTATGCCCCTCGGCCGAGGGGAGGTGGACTTCGGTCCTGTCTTCGGGGCGCTCTCCTCGACCGGGTACCCGGGCTGGGTCTGCGTGGACGAAGAGAGCGGGGCCGGGGTGACCGAGTCCCTCTGGGGCTCGAGGGAGTTCGTCCTCGAGCACCTTGGCCGCCAGCCCGGGCGGACCGGGGCAGCCCAGCCCACCCGAGCCAGCACGAAGTACCGGTGAGAGAGGGACGGCTGGTGGCAGACGACGGCCCTCTCGACCGTAGGACGCTTACCGAGCGCACCGAGCCAGCGGAGCAACCAAAACTACAAGGGAGGACGAGTGAGCGCTCAACCACTAATAGCCAACCTGGAGGGGACGGCCAGCGAGGAGACGAGTTGGGGGACCGTGACGTGGCTCATCAGCGGGGAGGCCACGGAGGGTGCCGAGCAAACTTTCGGGGTCGTCACCATCGCACCCGGGTGTGCCAACCCCCTTCACCTGCACCCCAATTGCGAGGAAGTTCTCTATGTTATATCGGGCACCTGCGAGCACAGGGTAGGCGATGCAACCGTGGATCTGGGGCCCGGGCAGGCGATCTGCGTACCCCGGGGCACGCCACACCGCGCCCGCACGACGAGCACCGAGCCCTTGGTCGTGGTGGTGTCCTTCTCGTCGCCCGATCGCCAAGTCGTGAACCTCGAAGGCGGGGACGCCACGGCCTGAACGCGGTCGTTCGGCGAGGAGACGGTCTTCAGTAATCAGCGTTTGTAATATTTGGACCAAGGAGCAAGCGGTTGGATGGGGCCGCCGGACGCGCCTGTCGCTGTGGGCTCTCGGCCAGCTTGCGCCACCCTCTCGCCACCACGCTCGCGCGATTTGTGGCCACTTGAACACTAAGGGCGACAAGAGGAGGGCTTCGGGCAAAAACCACAGCTTTTACCACTGGATGTCCACAGGTCTGAATATTTATCCTTTCATTAGATTTACCCTTTCATTAGAGGGTGGAGGAGGGGGCCTTGAGCTACGAAGTGGAGTTGAAGGACAACCTTGTCGAACTGGTCGAGGGTGCCGACGCCTACGTGGCCGAGGGCCCACTGACCACGTTCTTCCAGGGCCACGACGGGCTGGCCGTGCTCGATTCGTGGGCCCGGCGCCTGGCTAGCTTCCGCACGTCGGACATAGTGAGCGTGCACTGGGTCGAACCCCCGCTCGGGTACGGTACCGGCCTCGACGCCTTTCCCGGGACAAACTTCCTGCCCCAATAACACAATCTTCCTCCCGGACTGCGCGAAAACCCCGCCCTTCCTGCCGGGGGTTTCTGCGATTGGTTACGCATAACGCCCGCCCCGGCTGCCGCATCCGGCAAGCGCCCGGCGACGAACGGGGCGCGCGGGTAGCAGGCGGGGACGAGGGCAGGGACCCGTGACCCGCTCCTCGAGAGCGCCTGGTTAGCGGAGACGGGCCGGCAGCCCGGCCCACTTGGCACCTGGGCACCCTGGCGCCGGCGGCCCGGTACTCCTAGGCTCTCCCCGTGGAGAAGGACAAGGCGGCGTTCCTCTACGGTCAGCCGCCGGCGGGGGCGGGCCCGGACGACCCTGAGGCCAGGGCAGCCATGCTTTCCCAGTTGGTAGACGAGGACGAAGGCTCGTCGATGCCGGGCGCCCGGCGCGCCCTTTACGAGGTCGTCGTCCGGCAGGTGGCCGAAGACGACCCCCCCGAGGTGTGGGAGACGGCGAAAAGGCTCTTCGGCCTGGGCCTCGACCGCCGGCAGGTGTTCAACCAGCTCGTGATGACGCTGCTGTCCCAGGCCCAGGAGGGGCTGGCCGAGGACAGGCCCTACGACCGGGGGCCGTACGCTGCCGCCCTGGCCGCCCTCCCCCTGCCGGGCCCCGATGAGGTCACCGAGGCGTTGCTCACCCTGGCCCGGGAGCTGCAACCCGTAGACGGCGACGAGCTCCTCGCCAAGGCCGCCGAAGCCCTCGGGGCGAGCGCCGAACAGGAGCCTCACCAGACGCTGCTCGACGGTGCCTTGCAGGAGCTGATCGAAGACGGCTCCCTCGCCTACCTGGTCGACGACAAAGTGGTCGAACCGGCGAGCTACTGCGCCCGCTCGGTCCTCACGCACCGCCTTAGCGAGGCCGAACGGGCCGGCGGCTACCTGGACCTCGAGGCGGACGTCCCCGTTTTCTCCGACGCGGAGACGGCCGAGGGGCCCGGCGGAGTGCCGCTCGAAGAGACTTGGCAAGAACGCGTGGGCTTTGTCTGGCGCCCAACAGCTGGCCCCACCGGGTGGCTGGAGGAGGTACCGGCCGGCTCGGTGCTGGCCGTGAGCTGGCCCGGTGGGCCAACGGGCGGCCACCCTCCCCGGGTCGAGGTCGTCTATCCCCCACCGGTGCTCGACGAGGCGGCCATCGCCGCGTTGCGAGAAGCTTATGAGCGGGCCGTGGCCGAGCCCGGCCTGCCGGTGGCGACGAAGGAACTGGTGCTGGAGATGATCTCCGACGACCCCCGCTTCTTCGAGCGGCCGCGCCCCCCGCTCGACGAGCTCATCGC
>JBOGGK010000411.1:0-12873 GCA_050744045.1 Acidimicrobiales bacterium
TGTCGGCGACCGCCCGAGAGGTGCCTCGATGATGCCCTCGTCGGCTTCGATCTCCCCGTGGGCAAGGCCAAGGTAAGCCCTTTCGGCGCTGTGAGCCGCCATTTGCTTGGCCAAGCCTTCTCTGGCCGCAGGGTTGCGGGCGACCACCAACAGCCCGGAGGTGCCCTTGTCCAGGCGGTGCACGATGCCGGGGCGGTCCTTGTCCGGCCCGGCGCTGGCAATGTCAGGAAAGGTCTCGACGAGCTGGTCCACCAGGGTGCCCCGGGGGTTACCAGCGCCGGGGTGGACCACGAGGCCAGCGGGCTTGTCCACGACGACTATGTCGTCGTCGACGAACACGAGGCGAGCCCGCGGCGCAAGGCTTTTCCCAGCAACTCCGCCGGCTTTCTCGGGGCCAGCATTCGCTCCGGGAGGGCGCTCCAGCTCGAGCACCTCCCCGCCACGCAACTTCCGGCTACCGGCACTCACGACCACCCCTCCCACGCGTGCCCTGCCCTCCGACACCAGGTGGGAAGCCTGCGCCCGGCTGATCCCGGCAAGCAGGGCCAAGGCCCGGTCCACGCGTTCGCCGTCGAGCACGGCGGGCACCGTGAGGCGCAAAGGGCCCTGAAGCGCCGGAGGGGCCGTGCCGTTCACCGGTTGTTACCGGCCCGGCGCTGAACCGGGGGCCCGGTCGTCTCCCCGACGCTCGCCAATAGGGCCGGCGGCGCCGTTGGCGGCCGAGCCGTTGGTGGGGAGGCCGTTAGGGCCGTTGGCGGCGGGGTGGGGGGCGGCTCCGGCGGGGACCGGGGCATCGGCACGCGCTCCGGCGACCGGATCGCCCGCCCCCCGCCCCTGGGGGGGTTCGGCAACCCGGCCCGAGGTGGAGAACACCAGGCTTACCGCGATGGTGACCGCCCCGATAGTTATCGCCGCGTCAGCAAAGTTGAACACCGGCCACCAACTGACCAGTTGGATGAAATCGACAACAGCGCCATGATCGTGGCGGAAAAAGCGGTCGGCCAAGTTGGACAGCGCTCCCCCACTCAACAGCCCGAAACCGACGATCACCGGCCAGTTGGCACCACCTTTGGCTAACCGGCCCGAGAACCACAGGACGGCTACCGCTAGAGCGATCGCGATGACCTCGATAATCGGCGAGGCCCCGTCGCCAAGTGAAAAAGCAGCGCCCCGATTATAGGTCAGGTAAAAATAAACGGGGCCAATGACGTGGTGCCGGTGCGGGAACAACGCCAAGCTCTGCAGGGCCCACGACTTCGTCCCTTGGTCCAGTGCTATCACCGCACCGGCAATGGCTAACCACAGACCACCGCGGCGGGCCCGCCCGGTGAGCCTCATTGACGGCGTGCCGTGAGCCCCCCACTCTTACAAGAGACGCAAAGCCGGGCATGAGGCAAGGCTTCGAGGCGCGCCTTGGGAATGGCCGTCCCGCAGCTCTCGCAATAGCCGTACGTGCCCGCTGTGATCTTGGCCAGCGCGAGGTCGATTTCCTCGACGGCGGCTTGTGCTTGCGCGGAGAGGTGCAGGTCCAGCTCCCGGTCGACGTTGGCAGTGCCTCCCTCGCCACCCTCTTCGTCGAACTGGACGTCCCCAGGCTCGTGTTCCAAGGCCAGAGCCTCGGCCTGCGCTCTCAGCTCCTCGGCCTGCCGGGTGTAATTGCCTCGTTCAGCCAGAAGGAGGTCCCTCTGGTGGGCGACGAAGAGCTCCCGGTTGCCGTCGGCCTCTACTTCTGTCGCGTGAGCAGCTGCTGCCACCTGATGCTTCGGGCCACGAGGCAGCCGGGCCGCCCCGGCACTGCTGCCAGCCTCCAGGGGGGGGCTGACGACGGTACCGACCGGGCCTGAGCTGGTGCCCGGAGCTGGCCCAGCCCCGCGAGATCCAGCGGTGCTCCGGCCGGCTCCGTGCTCGGCCGCAGAGGTCCGGACGGCCGTGACCTGCTTGTCCTGTCTCGCCCTCGGGATCCCGGCCCCGGGCGCCGTGGCCGCGGACGCCTCCGCCGGGGCCGCCTTCGGCCCTCTCGCCGTGCCATTGATCACCTTCGCGCCTGCCACCTTCCCGTCTACGACCTTGCGCGCCGGGTCACCCGGAGCGACTTTCCCGTCGGCCGCTTCTTGGACAGCCTTAGGCGTTACAACCTTTTTCGCCGGGGCCTTGCTGGCCTGGGCCTTACCCGCCCCAGCCTTGGTGGGCACCGTCTTCCCCGTACCGGCCTTGGCGACCGTCCTCGCCGAAGCGGCGTTGGCTCCGCCGGTCCCGGACGGCCCTTTGCCGCCAGAAGTTTTGCGCACCGCCGATTGGCCAGCCAGTGCCTTGGAGGCCGGGGGCACCGTTGGCTTGGAGGCCGGGGGCACCGATGGCTTGGCCACGGACTTGCCCGCTGCCGCTTCCAGCGCCGCCCGTGCCGCTCCCACCTGGCCGGGAGCTGCTCTCGCGGCCGCTACCTTGCCCGTACCAGGCTTGCCCGTGGCGGGCTTCATCGGCGAGGGGCCCGCTCTCTTCCCACCCTCCGGTGGTGCGCCCTTTTTATGTGTGCCCCCGGGCGCAGGGCGCTTAGGCCCACCGCTCTTGCTGGCAACGCTCTTGCCCGTCGTGCTGGCAACGCTCTTGCCCGCCACTACCCTCCTGGCGGCCGGGGCCTCGCCTTGACTGGCCGGCCGCGCCTTGGCCGGAGCGCCCCCGGCCGGCGCTTTGTTGGCTGGAGCGACCTTCCCCGACGGGGCCTTGGCGGGAGCGGGCGGGGGCGTGGCCTTGGCGGGAGCGGCCTTGGCGGGAGCGGCCTTGGGGGGAGCGGCCTTGGTGGCCGCGACCGTGCCCCCAGCCACCCTGGTCTGCCCTGCCTTCGCCGCGTGCGCGGGACCGGCCGAAGCGCCCCCGCGCCGGCTAGCCATGTGGTCAGCCCGCTCGAGTTCTACCCGCTGAGCCGCCGCGCCAGCCGGGACGATCCCGGCGCGCTCTTTCGTTGTGCGTCTAGGCATCGTCGCACCTTACCCTTCCGGGAGCGGGGAAGCCTATCATGGGTCTCCCACAACATCAGGGCGGCCGCCGCCATTCCCGTAGCTCGTCGGAACTGCGGGCCAACCCGCTACGGGCAAGTCACCCGCTTGCCCCGCCTGTGCCCGAGGCCTGCCAAAGACACAAGAGCGCGGCGAGCAAAAGTGGCCGGTGCGGGCGCCGAACGCCGCTTCAGCCGATGCCGGGGAGCGCTACTGCCGGCGCCGGAAACGCCCGAGGCCGCGCTCGTCACCCAAGTCTTGGTCGCTGAAAAAGCTGTCCAGCGCCCGCTCGTCGAACGCCAGCGTGTCGTCGCCGGCGTTGGGCCTCATGTTCGTCTCGCCCGTCCCCTGCTGGCCGAAGAACTCGGTCCTCTGGTCGCCGGGCTCCTCGGGCGGTGCCTGGCCGGGACCTGTCTCGTCGCTCCCGGCTTGGCCACTGGCCACGTCGTAGGTGCTCTGCTCGGGCCCAACTGGCTCCTCCACCCGCCCCGCTGCTTCGCCACGCTGCAGGTCGTCTATATAGCGGGGGTCCCAATTGCCTTCGCTTCGCTCCTCGCCGCCGTGCCTGGGCCCGTAGGGGTTGCCCGGCACGTTGTCGCCCGGTCCTTGCACATCGGCACCCAACGGCCCAGAGGTATCCCTACTCTGCTCGGAACGGTCCCTGAGGTCGGCGACATTTGTGGCCGCTGACGGCCCTGGCAGGGGAGTTATCAGGCCCGCGTTTTCGACTAGGGCCTGGGCCTCCCGCAGGACTTTGAGCAGGTGCGCCTTGTGGAGGTCCACCCAGCTGCGCAGTGCCTGAGCCTCCTGCTGAGCTTGGCGGAGCGACTCCTCGGCTCGTTGCAGGTTGGCCCTACCCTCGGTGAGACCGCTCTCATACGCCCTGCGCCCGCGCTCCTCGGCGTCGGCCATCACGGAGTCGGCCTGGCTACGGGCCTCAGAAACGACTTGGCCGGCCTCCTCCCGGGCTTCCCTCACGGCTTGGTCAGCCGTGCGCTGGGCGATGACAAGCATGCGTTTGAGAGCTTCGTCCGTGGCTGACGCCTCGGCGGCCGCTTGCTCGGCACGCTGTGCGCGCTCCTGTACCTGGTGTAACTGGTCCAACAGGGCCTCGACCCCCACAGCCGCCTGCTCGAGGAACTCGTCGACATCCTCGGGGTGGTAGCCCCCGCGGAGCTTTTCCCGGAACTGCACGTCCCGGAAGACCTTCGGGGTCAACTCCATGCCCGCAATGCTAACACCATGGCCTAGCTGCACTTGTCATCTTCTGGCCCAGCTGGCGGGGGGCAAATGCCCAGGTGGGCGAGGGTCAGACGACGACCCGGGAAAGAGCTAACGAGGTGACCAGGTAAATGAGGATGAATGCCACGATGAACGACACGTCGAAGGCTCCCAGCGGCGGTATTACCTTGCGGAACGGGGCGACGGCGGGTTCAACCGCCACCCGCAGCCAACGTTGGAGCTTGGAGACGGGGGTGCCGGGCTGGACCGGGAACCATGAGAGCACCGCCCATACGAGCATTATGAGCAGGTAAAGCATACCCAACGAGTAGAGAGGGCGATGGTACCAGTAGGACAACTAGTGCTCCGAGCTCTGGGGGCCGCCGGCGAAAGGAAAGGCTAGGTCAGAGGGCACGTGCACACGGCCGGGCCCGGCGAGCACCCTGGAGCAGGCACGGCGCCAGCACTTCACGACCGGAAGAGCCCACGCTCCTGGAGCCGCCTCTTTTCTTCCGCCGACAGCTCCACATTAGTGGGCGTCATCAAGAAAACCTTGTCGGCGACCTTGTCCATGGTGCCCCCAAGGGCGTAGGCGACGCCGCTGCAGAAATCGATCATGCGGTGAGCCAACTCTCGGTAGGCGTTACCCAGGTTGACGATGACGGGCTGGCCGTTGCGGAAGCGGTCCGCGATCTCCTGCGCGTCAGCAAACTCCAACGGTGCGGCGACGTGCACCTTGGCCGGTGGGGCGACTACGGACGTGGCCGCCGACGAGGGCAGCGGGCGGAGCTGCGGGGGCGCCGGGCGCAGGTTGATCGTCGCCCCGTCCTGCCCGTCCCGGGGGAGGGTCCGTACGGCGGGCGAAACCTGGGGGACCGCCTCGAGCACCTCGGCGGGCCGCCGGAGCGGCGCCGGCTGTGGAGCGGGGCTTTCTTCGTACGGCTCGTAATCCTCGTACTCGTCGGCGTCGGCGAGGCCAAGCCACATCAGTACCTTCTTGCCTGTTCCCTGCATTGGTCCTCCTTGGGCTCAGCCTAGCCTGGCCCGCCCTGCCTCGGGCGGTCCGTCAGCCGGCGGTACGGCGAGCGTGGCCTGGGCCTGGCGGGCCAACGGCTATGGGCGCTCCCCGAACAATGCCCTCCCGAGGCGGACCATGGTCGCCCCTTCGGCCACCGCCTGCTCGAAATCGTCGCTCATCCCCATCGAGAGCTGTTCAAGCGCCATCGAGCGAGCGAGCCGCGCCACCTCCCGGAAACAGGCGCGCGCCTCCTCTGCTCTGGCCCCTCGAGGGCCGACCGCCATCAATCCCTGGACGTCGAGGCCGGCCGAGGCCGCCTTCTCGACGATCGCGGGCACCTGCGCAGGCTCAGCACCGTGCCGGGGCGGCAGGCCGGAGACCCGGACTTGCACCAGTACCGCTGCGCCCGGCCGGCGGTGGGACAACTCCGTCGCCTTGGCCTCGCTGTCCAGCCCATGCCACAGGTGGACGTGAGGGGCGAGGCGAGCGAGCTTGTTAGTTTGCAGCTCGCCGAGGAAATGCCACCGGGCCGGAACCGGGGCCGCGTCCAGCTTGGCCAGCATCTCCTGGGCATAGTTCTCGCCGATGTCCTCGATGCCGGCGGCCACCGCCGCCTCAACCGCCTCGGGGCCAAAACCCTTGGTGACAGCGATGACGGTGACGGCGCCGGCCGGTGCCCCGACTGACGCGATCCGGGCGCGGACCCGAGCCAGCCTGCGTGCCACCTGCGCTCTGTCGACGCGAGCGCCGTTCTTCACGGCCGGCCATCCCTGGTGGCGCCTGGCCCGGGAGGGGGGCCAGCGGGAGGGGGGCCGGCCGTAGGGGGCACCCAGACCAGGGTGACCTGACGACCTTTGTCTGCCCGGGCCCGCCACGACCAGTGGAGGTCCGAGCAGTGGGTGCAGGTCCCCGCGTCCGCGGCAAGCCCGGCCCCCACCTCTTCGAGCGCTGCCGCAATCGCGGCAGGCAGGTCCAGCGCCGGCCAGCCGGAGGCGTCCACGGCGCCGACCCGCTGCCCGAACCGCGCGACGACTTGCCCGAGGTCGCTCGGCGAGAAGCGGTACGCGTGCGGCCGGATGCACGGGCCCAGCGCCCCGGCCACGGTCCCGGCCCCGAGCTCGCGCATGGCCGCCACGGCGCCTCCCACGACTCCTGCCATCAAGCCTCTCCAGCCGGCGTGGACGATACCGGCTACGCCTTCGGGGCTCGACAGGGCGAGGGGCGCGCAGTCCGCCGTCCGGACCGCCAAGGCCGCCTCCGGGCAGGCGGTCACGGCGGCGTCGCCCTCCGCGCCCCGGCACCCACCGGGGTGCTCGGCCACCACGACGCCGGCCCCGTGCACCTGGCGCAGCCAGGTCCAAGGCCCGGCCACCAAGCGGCCCTCGGCTCGAAGCGCCTCGTCAGAGGCGGGGTCGGCGAAATCTCCGGCGGCACGGCCGGCAGCGAGCACCGCCGCCCCGCCTGGCAGCGGAACGGCCCAGGTGCCCGGAGGCAGCGCTACCGGAGGGTTACTTGAGGAAGGGGGGGACGTCGAAGTCGTCCTCGTCCCCGAAGCCGAGCCCCGCCGGCGCCATCTCGGCTTCCGCATCGTGCAGGCCAATGGCCCGGTGGGGCGAAGTGGGCGCGGCGTCGTGATGGGCCCTGCTCGCGCCTTGGGCAGCGCCGTCCCATTGGTCGAAGCCGGCGGCGATGACCGTCACCCGGACGTCCTCGCCCATGCCCTCGTCGATGACCTGGCCGAAAATGATGTTGGCGTCGGGATGAGCGGCCGAGTGGATGATCTCGGCGGCCTCGTTGACCTCGAACAGGGTGAGGTCCGGACCGCCGGCGATGTTTAGCAGGATCCCCCTGGCCCCCTCGATGGACGCCTCGAGCAGCGGCGAAGTCACCGCCAGCTTGGCTGCCGCCGTCGCCCGGCCGTCGCCCGAGGCGCTGCCAATCCCCATGATCGCGGTCCCCGCCTCGCTCATGATCATCTTGACGTCGGCGAAGTCGGTATTGATGAGGCCCGGGGTGGTGATGAGCTCGGTGATGCCCTGCACGCCGTGGAGCAAGACCTCGTCCGCCATCTTGAACGCGCCCACCATCGTCGTCTTGTTGCTGGACACGGCGAGCAAGCGGTCGTTCGGGATGACGATCAGCGTGTCCACCTTGTCCTTCAGGCGCACGATGCCCTGGTCTGCCTGCAGGGCGCGCCGGCGGCCCTCGAACGAGAACGGCCGCGTCACGACCCCGATCGTCAGCGCTCCCACAGACTTGGCTACCTCCGCCACGACGGGTGCCCCGCCCGTCCCCGTGCCGCCACCTTTACCGGCCGTGATGAACACCATGTCCGCGCCCTTCAGGACCTCGTCGATCTCCTCGCGGTGCTCCTCCGCCGCGAGCCGGCCCACTTCGGGGTCGCTACCGGCCCCGAGACCACGTGTCAACTGGCGGCCGATGTCGAGCTTCACGTCGGCGTCGCTCATGAGCAACGCCTGAGCGTCGGTGTTGATCGCGATGAACTCGACGCCTTTCAGCCCGGCGTCGATCATCCTGTTGACCGCGTTCACGCCCCCGCCGCCGATCCCCACCACTTTGATGACGGCTATGTAATTTTGTGCGGGCCCGTTCATTGCACCTTTCCTAGAGGTCAACAGAAGTCCTAGCGCTCAAAGAAGTCACTACAGCGGAAAAGGGCTGCGTCCCGAGGCTTTTCCCGCGCACTTGCGCCCCCCGAGACCATCGATGTAAACTAGAGAGTTAGAGTTGCTCAAGCTCTACGTAGAGTTGAAACTACGTTAGCCCCGGCGTCACTTAGGGATCAAGTGCCGGGGGTGGTCGTCCCTGGGCCGGGCACCGGTGTCAGGGCAGGGCGCTCCGGCACCGTGAGGTCGACCTCCGAATAACCCGACACCTGCACCGCTTTTACCAAGCTCTCCAGCACGGCCCATTTAAAACCCAGCTCGGACGGCTCGCCCAGCAAGACAAGCGCCTTGGTGGGGCCGACCTCAGCCACCAGGCCGACGCCCGGGCGGACTACGATCTCGAGGCCAGCGCGGGCCAACGCCGTGGGGGCGGCGGCGGCGGCGGCCAACAGTTCGTTCAGATCCGCCCCGCTCGTGCCCCGGGTAGGCCGAACACGGCGACCGGGGAGCGCTTTGCGCACTCCTAGTATCACGGGTAGTGGTCTCAACCGTTCGCTAGCAGGAACGACCTCGAGCACCCTCCCGGTCCGGTCCACCAGGTCGGGCCCGCCGTGACCGGCCCGCACCAGGGCAACAGGCACGCGCTCGCGCACCCTCATCACCACCGTCCAGGGCCAGTAGCGCCGGAACGAGACGCCCCCCACCCAGGGCAGCGCGTCCACCGCGCGGACGGCAGCATGCGAGCCGGCGTCAACCATCAGGGCCCCGCCCCGGGAGCGGGAAAGACCCGCCGCCGCGAGCAGCTCAACCCGCGGGGTATGCACGGCGCCCACGACCCGCACGTGCCTGACGTCCAACAGGGGCGAGTGCAACAAGCCTTCGGTCCCCCCCAGCACCGCCATCACCACCACCGCGGCGACGAGGACGTGGAGGCGCCGGCGGCCTTCGGCGCGCCTTGCCTCGGCCCAGCGCCGGCGGAAGCGCGGGTCAACCGGGGGCTGCCGAGGCGGGGGGGACGAGAAAGCGCCGCTCACTGCGGGCTCCTCGCCCGAGTGCTACTGGCCGTCCCTCGGGGGGGGTCGCTATCAAGCGAGCCCATCGGGGGGTCGCCGCGGACCGGGCCCGCCAGGAGGTCGTCCGGCAGCGTCGTGAGGTCGCCGGCGCTCATGGTGAGGCACAGGTCGCCGGGGCGCAGCGCCCGGCGCAGGGCAAGGGCGAGCTCGGGCCGGGGCTCTATGTACTCGACGCACAGCGAGGGCCGGGCGGCCCGGGCGGCATCGGCGACGAGGCGCCCGCTGACGCCCGGCAGGGGTGCCTCGCCCGCGGGGTAGACACCGGTCACGAACAGGAGGTCGGCCCGGCTGGCCGCCTCCCCGAGCTCTCGCCACAATGCGGCCGTGCGGGTATAACGGTGGGGCTGGAAGACGGCCACGACCCGTTCCCAACCACCGTCCCGGGCGGCCGCGAGCACGGCGCGCACCTTGCCTGGGTTGTGGGCGTAGTCGTCCACGTACGTCACCCCCTCGTGGACGCCCCTCAGCTCGAACCGGCGGCCCACCCCCCGGTAGGAAGCCAGGGCCGCCCAGGCCGCCTCCGGGCTGGCTCCCACCTCGAGGGCCATAGCGACGGCAGCGGTGGCGTTGCGGACATTGTAAAGGCCGGGCACCTTCAGCTGGAACCGGCCCAGCAGGCGCCCCCTCGCTTCGAGCTCGAAACCGGCCGAGGTCGCCCCGAGGCAGACCCGGCCCGCCCGGTAGGTGACGCCGGCCGACGTCCCGTAGGTGACGAGCGGGGACAGGTCCCCATAGCCTTGCACCGCCAAGCTGGCCACGACCCGGGCGGCGCCGGGGTCGTCCAGGCATACCACCCGGGGGCCGGGGGCCTCGGCGACGAAGCGGACGAAGGCCGCCTCCAGGGTGCCCAAGTCCCCGTAGTGGTCCAGGTGGTCCGCCTCCACACTGGTCACCACGACCCCTTCGGCGCCGAGGTGCAAGAACGTGCCGTCCGACTCGTCGGCCTCTACCACGAGCCACGCTCCCCCGCCCCAGTGGGCCCCGCCACGCCCGCCGACCAGCTCGCCGCCTACTAGGTAAGCCGGGTCGGACCCCGCCTCGACGAGGATGGCCGCCAGCATGGCGGTCGTAGTCGTCTTGCCGTGGGTGCCGCTCACCGCCAGTGCTCGCCGGCTCCGGCAGATGGCGCTCAACACCTCGGCCCGGGTGAGCACCGGGATGCCGAGCTCCCTGGCGGCGGCCAGCTCGACGTTGCCCTCGGCCACTGCGGCGGAGTAGGCGACGGCGCCGGCACCGACCACGTGAGCGGCGTCGTGGCCGACAAAGGTCCGCACCCCCTGGGCGTGCAGGCGCTCCAGCACGGCCGACGCGTTTTGGTCGCTGCCCGAGACCCGGTGGCCCATGGCGGCCAGGACGGCAGCGATGCTGTTCATATTGGCGCCGCCGACCCCGATTATGTGGAAATCGATCGGGCCGCGAGCCAGGTCGAGGGAAATAGGGGCCCGGTCAGCTGGCACCGGCCCTCGCTTTCCCAGCAGTTCGTCCCAGGGCGTGCTGTTCCAGCAGGTCGGCGACCCGGGCAGCTGCGTCCGGGCGCCCGAGGGCGTGCGCAGAGCGCTCCATGCGGGCCAGGCGTTCGGGGTCGGCCAAGAGGGCGTCGAGCTCACGGGCGAGGGTCGCCCCGTCGAGGTCCTGGTCGCGGACCACGACCGCCCCGCCGGCGCCGGCGAGGGCGCGGGCGTTGGCCCCTTGGTGGTCGCCGGGGGCGCCGGGGAGGGGCACGAGGACCGATGGCACGCCGGCCAGGGCGAGCTCGGCCACGGTGTTGGCACCGGCCCGCTGGACGGCAACTTCTGCCGCTTCGTACAGCGTGGGCATGTCCTCCTCGTAACGGACCCGCTGGTAGGCCAGGCCGGCGGGGCCGGGCCCGTCTGCGCCCAGCTCGTCCCAGTCGCGCTGGCCCACCACGTGGCGGATGGCGACGTCTTGGCGCGACGACCACAGCCTGGCCAGCTCGGCGGTGGCCCGGTTGACCCGGAGCGACCCCAACGAACCGCCGGAGACAGCGATGACCCTGGCCCGGGGGGGCAGGCCGAAGCGCTCCCGGGCCCGGCGCCTGGCCTCCGGGCTCCGGTCGACCGAGGCTATAGCGCTCCTCACGGGTACCCCGGTGAACACCGCCCGGGGCAGCCCCACGCCAGGGGCACCTACTGCACAGACCCTCGCCACCTGGCCGCCCAGCCGGTTGACCACACCGGCGACGGCGTCGACGTTTACCACTACCAGCGGCACCCTCCAGACCACCGCCGCCACCACGCACGGCAAGCTGGCGTAGCCGCCGAGGGACATGACCACCGCCGGCCGCCAGGCGGCGAACAGCCGGACCGCGGCGGCCATCGCGGCCAGCGCACCCAGCAGTGCCCCGGCATTGGGCACCAGGTCGGCGGGGGCGAGGCCGCGCCGTAGCCCCCGGCCCGGCAGCAGCGTCAAGGGGAAACCCCCGACGGCCCCGGTGGTGGCCTCGAGGCCGCGGCGGGCGCCGACGAAGCGGAGGCTGGAGCGGTCGTGGCCGCGCCGGACGAGCTCGCAAGCGACGGCGAGGCCCGGGTAGAGGTGGCCCCCGGTGCCCCCGCCGGCGAAGACGGCCCAGGTAGCGCCGGCCGGGCGGGTGAGCGAGGCGGACACTTTCGCCCTAACCTATGCGGGCAGGGGCCGGGAGGGCGACGGCCTGGGCGCCGGAGGGACGGAACGGAGGGCCACGTTGGCGAGCAGCCCGGCCGCGAAAAGGACGATGACGAGCGAGGTACCGCCATAGGAAATGAACGGTAGGGGCACGCCCGTCACCGGGAGGACCCCGGCGACAGCGCCGACGTTGATCACGGCCTGGGAGACCAGCCACGCCGTGGTGCCCGCCGCCACCAGGCTGTCGAAGGTGCTCGACGCCCGCCACGCCACCCGCGTGCCGATGACCCCGATGGCGCCGAACAGGCCGACCACGACGAGGCTGCCGGCGAAGCCGGTCTCCTGGCCGATCACCGCGAATATGAAATCGGTGTACTGGTTGGGCAGGTAACCCCAGCTGGCCAGGCTCTGGCCGATACCGCTGCCCGTCCAGTGGCCCGCCCCGAGGGCGACGAGGCCTTGGACGGACTGGTAGCCGGTGGTCCTGGCATGGGCGAACGGGTCGAAGAACGAGGTAAGGCGCGCCGCCCGGTAACTGGCCGACGTGGCCATCACGAGCCCGGCCAGGCCGCCCGCCGCCCCCATCAACGCCAGCGGCCGTAGCGGCATCCCGGCGGCGAAGAGCATGGCGGCTCCGATGCAGCACACGACCACCGCCGTCCCCATGTCCGGCTGCTTCATTATGAGGAACGCCGAGGCCGCTACGGCGATAACGACAGGCCCGGCGCGATAGCCCCAGTCCCGCTTGGCTTCCCGCCGGGCCAGGACGTCGGCGGCAAACAGGACGAGGCCGAGCTTGGCGAGCTCGGACGGCTGGAACTGGAACGACGCCGTGCCCAACCACCTCGACGCCCCGCCGGCGCTGCGGCCGGCCACCAGCACGGCGAGCAGCCCGACGGCGGCGACGACCATGGCGGGGCGGGCCATCTTCTGCCAGAACGACATCTTCATCCCCTGCGCCACCAGGAAGGCGACCGCTCCCAGGCCGAGGTAGATGCCTTGGTGCTCGAAGTACCACCAGGGCGTGCCCAAGCGGCTCAGGCTGGCCACCGACGACGCCGACAGGACCATGACGAGGCCGCCCAGGCTCAGCACGGCCACGGTGCCGAGCAACAAAAAGTAGCTGGAGCGGCTGGGGCCGGCGGAGGCGCGCCGGGCATGGGCGCCGGCGCCCGGGCGGGTGCCTGCGGTCGCCCGCCCGCCCGGCAGGTTGGCCACGAGAGGCGGTGCGCTCATCGCCGGCTCACCTCCTGGAGCATCGCTTTCACGAGGGAGGTGAAAGCTTCGCCCCGCTCGGCGTAGGACGAGTACCAGTCGAA
>JBOGGK010000412.1:0-12083 GCA_050744045.1 Acidimicrobiales bacterium
GTGGTGTCCCGTGTGCAGGCCGTTGCCGGCGCCAGGTGGGCCCGCCGTGGCGCCGGCCCTGGGGCCAGCCCCGGGGGTGGCGCCGGCCAGTGGCTGCGCTGGGCGGCCCTCGGGTGCTTCGCCGCCGCGATGGGAGCGTGGTTCTGGCCGGCCGGAGCAGAGGTCGCCCACCTCGACAATGCAGACGCTTCTGCTATAAGCGCCCAGAGGGCGGCCGATGCCACGGACGCGCCGATGCTGGCCCCCCTCGTCCACTACGTAGAGCGCCATCAGGTAGGCCGGTCGTACGCCGGCCTGCCCGGCAACTGGGGCCGTCAGTTCCTGGTCGGGTCAGTGCCCGTCTACAAGTACCTCGAGGCGGACGGGGTCGACGAAATGGCATACATGGTGCCCACATCCTCGCTCATGCTCGGCCCAGAGGCTTATTTCGACCAGGCGGTCCCGGTGGACTATGCCTTATTTGGGATCCGGTACTTGTTCCTGCCCACAGGGATGAGCCCGCCGGTACCGGCCCAGGTCGTGATGGCAGACGGCCCGTACTCGCTGTGGGAGATCCCGACGGACCGATATGCCGAGCTCGTCCACGTGACGGGCACGCTGCCCGAGAACCGAGCTGATGTCGGGAGCCGTTCCGAGGCACTGCTGCGGGCATTGCCGGCCGGCCAGGACTGGGCGGTCCAGTGGCCGGGGTCGCCCGCACCCCCACCGGCCCGGTCGCCAGCGCTTGGGGCCGGGGTCAACGCGAGCGCGGTACCCGACGGCGCGGTGGGCCATATTGATGCCCGCCTGGTCGACGGCCAGATCAGCGCTACGGCCCACGTCGCCCAAGGAGCTACCCTCCTCCTGTCGGTGGCGTTCGACCCTGGTTGGCACGCTTGGGTCGACGGGCGCCCCGCCGCCACTGAGATGCTGGCCCCAGCCCTGGTCGGCGTCCGGGTCCCCCCTGGGACGCACCACGTCGCCCTACGCTACGTGGGCTTCGGCTGGTACCCCGAGTTGTGGGCGCTAAGCATGCTCGGCCTTGTGGCACTGGGCGTGGTCGGCCGGCGTTGGGACCGCTGGCTTGGCGGTGGCTAGGCTCGACGGTCCGCTGGCGGCTCCGTCCGGCATCGGCTTGCGTGGACTAGCGCTGCCTTCGGGGCTATAGCCGGCTGGTCCTGGCCGGTCGGCTGGTCCTGGCCCGTCGGCTGGTCCCGGTCCTGGCTGATGGCTGGTCCTGGCTAATTCGGCGGCGTGCCAGCCGGGCCCCCCTGAGGGGAACTGAGCGCTTCGATCGTGTTCGGCCAGCGGGTAACGGCGGTGAGGAACGTCTCGCACTGGTGGGCAGGCAAGGGTTTGGCCAAGTAATAACCCTGCACCGCGTGGCAGCCCAGGGCAGTTAAGCGGTGCATCGTAGCTCGGTCCTCGACGCCTTCGGCGGTGGCCATCTTGTCCAGCCCTTTAGCCAGTTCTATGACCGAGCGGACCACGGCCTCGTCGTCGCCCGCCCGGCACATCTCGGTTACGAAGCTCTTGTCGATCTTCACCTCGTCGAAGGGCAGGTGCCGCAAGCGGGTGAGCGAGGAATAGCCGGTCCCGAAGTCGTCGATCGAAAGGGCGATCCCGAGCTCGCTCAGGTCGTACAAGGCGGCCGTGCCCCGCTCGGCCATCATCGAGGACTCGGTCAGCTCCAGCCGGAGCGCGTCCGGCCCGAGGCCGGCCCGACCGAGGGCGTCTAGCACCCGGTCGACCATGTGGGCCTTGACCAACGACACAGCCGATAGGTTGACGGCGACGCTGAAGGTGGGGACCAGCCGGCGCCAGTCTTTCGCCTGGGCCAGGGCGGTGTCGAGCGCCCACCATGTGAGGGGCTCGATAAGGCCCGCCCTTTCCGCGACGGGGATGAACTCGTCCGGGGGTATGGGGCCGAAGTGCTCGTGCGACCACCGGGCCAACGCTTCACAGCCGATCACCTGACCCGTGGCGAGCTCGACGACCGGCTGGTAGTAGAGCTGGAGGGAGCCCGACTCGATTGCCTTGCGCAGCTCGGTCGCCATGGTGAGCCGGCGCAGGGTCGTCCGGTCGTTGGAAGGCTCGTAGGTGCGTACGCCCCGGCCGTCCGCCTTGGCCTGGTACATAGCGATATCGGCATAGCGCAACAACGAACCGGGATCGGCTCGGCCCTTCCCTGATGTGGCCACGCCGGCGCTCGCTGCTATGGCCAGGTCGATGCTGCCGATCAGCATCGGCGTCCCGATGGTCGCCAACGTCTCCTGCACCCGGGCTACACAGACGTCGGTGTCCCTCACGCCCTCGAACAAGATGGCGAACTCGTCACCGCCGAGGCGGGCGACTAAGGTGGCCGAGTCGGCCAGGGGGCCGAGCCGGCGGGCCACCTCGGCCAGGACGGCGTCCCCGGCCTGGTGGCCCAGGGTGTCGTTCACCTGCTTGAAGTTGTCGAGGTCGAGCAGGGCAACTGCGACCCGCGCCCGCGGGTTTGAAAGGGCGCCGTCGAGGCGTTCGCTGAACAGTGCCCGGTTAGCCAGGCCAGTCAGGGCGTCGTGGTGAGCCTCGTGCTCTTTGACGGCTGCCTCGTGGCGGAGCCGGTCCAACAAACCGCCCCGGCGCAGGGCGACGGCGGCGCCGGCGGCCAATGCTTGAAGGAGCTGGACATCATCGGCCCCGAAGCCCTCGTGGGAAAACAGCCGGTCCCCCACCAGCAGGTACCCCGACAAGGGGTCGCCAGGACGGAGAGGGGCGACGACGCCCCCACGTGGGCGCTCACCGGTAGGCGAGGCAAGGCGGGCGTCGTTGCCGGGCGGGAGCAGCACCGAGGCGCACTCCGCGGCGGCGTAGGCAAGGTCGGCCCGGGGCACGGCGTCGTCGATGCGCACCGGGCCTTCGCCGCTCAGCCAGCAACGCACCACCAGCCCGTCGAGGGGGGCCTGGAGGGGGGCTACGAGCTCGGCGTGGTTTGCGGCGAGCAGGGAGCGGGCCTGTTCGAGGACCACCTCCACCACCTTGGTCTCGCCGCTTTCGGCCGCGGCCAGGGCCTGGGTGAACGAGTAGATCTTCTCGAGCCGGGTGCGGCGCTCGGCCGCCCGCCCGGCCGCCCGCCAGCCGAGGAGCGGGGCCACGAACAAGCCGGCGATTACAAGCAGCGCCCAGAGGCTGACGTGGGCCACCGTGACCGCCGCCAGCCCCCCGACCGTGCAGAAGCAGGTTTCGAGTACCGCCTGGAGGGCGATACGTCGGAGCGGTGGGTGCCGCCAACGCCAGTCGAGTGCTGCTCTGGCGACTACGACGGCGACGTAGTCGACCAGCACCACCGCCGCCAGCGCTCCCACCCCCACGAGCCATCCCCACAGGCTCACCGGCGAGTGACCGCCGAGCAGGTGGTCGTAGCCGATGGTCCCAAGGCCCATGGCCACTGAGAGAGCCAGGCAATTTGACACGGCCTTTACCGGCTTACGGAGTTGCAGTTGGGCGGCAAATTGGCCAGCAAACACCGCTGAGAGCGCCGCCGCTGGGGCTAGGAGCACCATGGCCACGAACAGTGGCAGCTCGTCCAGGGAAGAGGAGACGCTGCCTTTGCGGTCCCGCACCGGGATGGTCTGGGTGCTGGCCGCCCAGGTGCTCACCCCCACTAGGGGCCAAAGGACGAGGTGGTTGCCGCCCGCCGGACGCAAACCGGACAGCTGCCACCAGTACAAGGCAAGTGCAGCGGCAAGCAGTGCGGCAACGACCGCGGCGGCCCGTACCGCGCCTACTCTGCTCCGGCGCCTGCCGACAAGTTTGCTCGCGTCCATGCTCACCGTCCCGGGCCCCGGACGGGCCCCTGGTCAAGACAAAGGTCGGCGGATTGAGGGCGGCCTGTAGTAAGTCCTGCTCAAGCGGTGCGTGGCGTCTCGGGCGGGCGTCACTGTGCGTTCGGCTCTTGACACGCAACGCGCAAAGACGGAAAAATGGGAAGCGATGATCCAATCGCTGGGCAGTGGCACCGGGCAACAGGCTCGCCTTCTGCTCTGGCGACCGCTCGTCCCAGAACAAGACAGGAGGCTGCTTTGGCCCGCTCTTTGAGCATGGATTGAGCCAGCTGGTACTGATGAGGGCTGAGGCCGCTGGTAGTGGGCCTCGGGCAGTACAGGTCGACTTTTCACACCATGACGAGGAGGGTGCTGGGCTGGAACCCCAAGGCCCAGTGCCCTCCTCGTTTTCGCGTGGGCAAGTGGCGGCGCCCGGCTCGCATCGGCGGGCTGAGGTCAGCGGCGCGGAGACGGTGCCGATGCCGACACCGCTATCCCCGGTCCAGGACGTGCTGCCACGCCCGCTCGAGGCCGAGGACCAGGGAACCGTCCACCACTGCGTCCTGCCCAAGGGCCGAGACCCGGACGTCGGGGACGAAGGGCACGAGGCGCTCCAGCTCGGCGGCCACCGCCTCGGCGAACCCGGGAGCTTGGCCGATGCCGCCGCCGAGGACCACCAGCTCAGGGTCGACGACGGCGACCACTGACGACACCGCTCGCGCGACGAGGCCCACCTCCTCGTCGACGACCGAGGCCGCGGCCAGTTCACCCCGGGCGGCGGCGGAAAAGACGTGGCGGGCGGAAGAGGCCTTGATGCCATGCGAACGCGCCGCCTTGACCACGGCCGAGGCGGAGGCGACCGTCTCGAGCAAGCCGTGCCGGCGGGCCTGGGCGGTGCTCACGCCGCGGCCAGCCAGCGGCAGGTAGGCGATCTCGCCGGCCGCGCCATGGGCCCCACGGTGCAACTGCCCGTCGATAACAAGCCCCATACCGATGCCGGTGCCGACCGACACGAAGCAGAAGTTGCGCACGTCGCGGCCGTGGCCCATGTCGCGCTCAGCGAGCGCGGCGAGGTCGATGTCGTTTTCCACGATCGTCGTCGGGCCCAACGAGCGCTGCAGGTCCATCAAGACCTTCGGGCTCTCCCAGCCGGGGACATTGGCGGCCATCGTCAAGGCGCCTCGGGCGGGGTCGTAGACGCCTGGGCTCCCGATCACCACCTGGGCGACCCGGCTACGGGTCACACCGGCGGCGGCAACCAACTCTTCGGCCAAAGCGGTCAGCTCCCCCACCCGCGCTGCGGCTCCCGCCGCGTGCGCCGGGCGCGAGAAGCGGGCGCAGACCGTGCCCCCGATGTCGGCCAGCGCCCCCCGGAGGTACTCGCGGCCCACGTCCAACCCGAGGACGTAGCCGGACTCGGGCCGGACCTCGTACAGCACCGCGGCGGGGCCCCGGAAACCGGTGCGCAGGCCCGCCACCTTCACGAGCCCGTCGGTCTCCAGGTTGGCGAGCGCCAAGGCGACCGTCGGTTTCGACAACCCTGAAACCCGCGCCAGCTCCGCCCGGGACAGCGGCCCGGCCGCCCGGACGTGCTCTAGCAGCAGGCGCTCGTTCAGCGCCCGCATGAGCTGAGGCCGGCCTGCTCGGGTGGCGCGGCCGTTGCCCGATGCCACCGGGAGGCTCTGTGCCGGGACTGGCTCGATGCGGTGAAGGGTCATCGCCGTCCTATGCTGCCAGACCCGGTTGGCAGGTGCGCTCGACAGGTGGGCGCTGCCCCAGTCCCGGTTGGCCGGCTTGCGCCGAGCTAATAGGTAGGATAGCTTCCTATTCAATGCAAGCCCACGCCGGGTCGGATGAAAGACGGTGGCCATGAAAGTGGCCCTCGGGACCGACTTCGGAGGTAGCAAGATCGCCTTCTCGGTCTGTGACCCGGACGGGCAGTGCATAGTGCAGCAAGTGGTCCCTACCGACCCCGAAGGGTCGGCCGCACGGCCCTGGCGAGAGCGCACTCTCGAACACACCGTGAGCGGGGTAGGACACGCCGTGGGCGGGATGGGAGCCGCCGGCATCGGCTCCCGGCTCCTCAGCCGTGCCGTAACCGCCGGGCAGGTCTTCGGGGCCGCCCAGGCAGACCCGGGAGCCGATGTTATCGTCAGCAACATGATCGGCGAACTGGGGCCGCGCCTGGCCAACCTGGTCATCGCCGCCGACCTGGCCCCCGCCCGCTCGGCGGCGGGACGGGTGCGGTCCTGGGACCGCCTCCAAACGCCCCCCGAGCAGGCGCCCAAATCTAGCGTGCCTCACCGGCCAGAGCTCCTGCTCGCCTCCTATTCCTTCAACGCCCCGCCCGTCGGCGCGCTCGCCTTGGCCGCTGAGGCGGCCGGAGCGAGCCTTGCCCAGGGGCTTTCCCTATCTGCAACCCAACCCGAGAGAGGCAAGACCATATGAAAAGACGCTGGTTCAGAATCTCGCTCGTCGGCCCGGTGGTGCTCGCCATGGGCTTGACCGCTGTCACCTCCACCGCCGGCGCTAGCAGCCCGGCCGCATCGTCGGCTTCGGGCACCCTCACCATCTCCAACGAGTCCGGCTCTTTGTGGCCCTGCTCGTTCAACCCGTTCAACCCGGCAGTGTGGGGGCAATCGGTCGGGTTCATGTACGAGCCGCTGGTTTACGTCGACACCCTGAAAAATGGCAAGACCACTCCCTGGCTGGCCACTTCGTTCGCCTGGAGCCACGCCAACAAGGTCCTCACCTTCACCATCCGCAAGGGGGTGAAGTGGAGCGACGGCAAGCCGCTCACGGCCGCGGACGTGGCCTTCACCTTCGAGCTGCTGAAGAAGAACCCAGCACTCGACCTGAACGCCGTGTGGAGCGTCCTGAAGAGCGTCGTGCAGCACGGCGACAACGTGGTCCTCACCTTCAAGACTACAGCCGTGGATTATTTCTACTACGTGGCCGACCAGATCTTTGTCCTCCCAGAGCATATCTGGGCTTCGGTCAAAAATCCGGTGACCTACGCGGACGCTTCTCCCGTAGGCAGCGGGCCCTACCTGATGACCAAGTGCACGGGGCAGAACATCACCTATACGGCCAACTCCAACTACTGGCAACCGGGCCTACCCAAGGTGAAGACCATCGAGTACCCCGCCTTCACCTCCAATACGCCGGCCAACGAGGAGCTGGCCACCGGCCAGGCCCAGCTCGGAGCACAGTTCATCCCTAACATCAAAGCCTTCTACACCTCGAAGAGCTCCAACTACCACTACTGGTTCCCACCGATAGCCAACGTCGACATGTTCATCAACTTGAAGGTGGCACCCCTCAACCAGCTGGCGGTCCGCCAGGCGATGGCCTACGCCGTCAACCGGGCACGGGTCTCCGCCATCGGTGAGTATGGCTACGAGCCCCCCTCCGACCAGGCCGCCATCGTCACCCCGACGTTCGGCTCCTGGCTGGACAAGGGGCTCCTGTCCAAGTACAACTACAGCTACAACCCGGCCAAGGCCATAAAAACCCTCGAGAAGGCCGGGTACAAAAGGGGGCACAACGGCATTTTCGCCAAGGACGGCAAGCAGCTCTCCTTCAGCATCATCAACGTGGGCGGTAACTCCGACTGGGTTGCCTCGGTGGAGGTAGTACAGAGCGAACTGGCCGCCGTGGGGATCAAGATCACGCCCGACAACCTCACCGGCACCGACTTCGACAACGACCTCTTCAATGGCCATTACCAGCTCGCCTGGAACAACGAGGTCGGCGGGCCCGGCCCTTACTACGAGCTGCGCCAGCTCCTCTACAGCGCCAACACTGCTCCCATCGGCAAGCCTGCGTCGACCAACTGGGAGCGCTACTCCAACCCGAGCACTGACAAGCTCCTCGACGAGTACGCCGCCACGACTTCGACGGCGGCGCAACACCGCATCGTCGACCAGCTCGAGCGGGTGATGGTAACCGACGTGCCCGTCATCCCGATGACCGAGGAGGTGGACTGGTACCAGTACGACACCGGCGCGTTCTCGGGCTGGGTGACCCCCAAGGACCCTTATGCCCAGCCCGCCATCTACATCCTGCCGGACGATGAAGTGCTGCTGTTGCACTTGAAGCCCCGATGAGCTGTCCCGATGGCCGCGCCTGAGCGGACGAGGGCCAGCGCCCTAGTTGTCAGGAAGTAACCCAATGCGTACCAGCGGCGCAGGACGGCCTTGAATGCGCTACGTCCTGCGCCGCCTGGGTTTCTTCGTGGTCACGCTGTGGGCATGCCTCACCATCAACTTCGTACTGCCCCGGCTGATGCCGGGGAACCCAGCCATCGCGATGATGGGCCGGTACAAGGGCCGCCTGAACGGCCAGGCCCTCCACGCTTTGGAGATCGCCTTCGGCGTCAACAGCAAGCAAAGCGCCATCCACCAGTACTTCGCCTACCTGGGCAACACGCTCTCCGGGCACTTCGGGGAATCGATCACGTTTTTCCCCGACCAGGTGTCCAAGGTGGTCTTCTCCGCCCTGCCCTGGACCCTCGGCCTGGTCGGCGTCACGACCGTGCTCGCCTTCGTGGCAGGGACGTTGGTGGGGATGACCGCAGCCTGGCGGCGCGGAAGTGTGCTGGACGGCGTCTTCCCACCGCTGTTCGTGATCGTCTCCGCCTTTCCCTATTTCTTCCTGGCCATGCTGGCGGTGCTGTTGTTCGCGGTCACCCTGCACTGGCTGCCCTTGGGCTTCGGGTACGCCAACACAGACACGATCGGCTTCTCCTGGCATTTCATCGGCGACGTGCTGAGGCACGCCATCCTCCCCGCAGTGGTGATCCTGGTCACCTCTGTCGGCGGGTGGGTGCTCACCATGCGCAACAACATGATCTCCACCCTCTCTGAAGACTACGTGAGGATGGCCCGAGCCAAAGGGCTCTCGCCAGCGCGGATAATGTTTGCCTACGCAGGGCGCAACGCCGTCCTCCCCAACCTGACCGGGTTCGCCATGTCGCTCGGTTTCGTCGTCTCGGGAGCGATCCTGGTGGAGTACGTCTTTTCCTACCCCGGCGTCGGGTTCATGCTCTTGGACGCGGTCCTGAACGAGGATTATGCCCTCATGCAGGCCCTTTTCCTTTTCATCACCGTGGCGGTGCTCGCCGCGGTTTTGTTGATGGACTTCGTGACGATGTTCCTCGACCCGCGCACCCGGACCGAGGCTTAGGCGCACTATGCCAGGGCGACGGGCGGGTAAGCGATGACAACCACGACGCTGCCCGAGGGCGGGCTCTCGTTCATGGGCGGGTGGTGGGTGCGCCTGCGCTCGGGGGCGCTTTTCGGCCTGCTGCGCGCCATCCGCTACAACCGCAAAGCCGCTGCCGGATCGCTGATACTGCTCGGCTTCTGCTTCCTCGCCGCCTTCCCGGGAGTCGTCGCCCACGACAACCCCAACGCCGAGATCTACCTCCCCACCCTCGGGCCCTCCGGGGCGCACTTGCTGGGGACGGATGCCTACGGGAAGGACCTTTTCGCTCAGCTGATCTACTCCACACGCGAGTCCCTTCTCATCGCTGTCGCGGCCGGGGCGCTGGCGACCGCGCTGTCGGTGCTGGTGGGGGTGACTTCGGCCTACCTAGGTGGCCTCGCCGACGCTCTGTTGTCTCTCGTCACCGACGTCTTCCTGGTGATCCCGTTCTTCCCCTTGATGGTGGTGATCGCCGCCTACTCCAAGAACGGGGGCGACCCCATCCTCATCGCCGTGCTGGTCGTGACCGGGTGGGCCTATGGCGCCCGCCAGTTACGGGTGCAGGCGCTGTCGCTGCGCAACAGGGACTTCCTGGTAGCCGCCAGGCTGCGGGGGGAACGGCGCTGGCGGGTGATCGCCTCGGAGATCCTCCCCAACATGACCTCGCTGATCGTCGCCATCTTCCTTAGCAGCACCCTGTTCGCGATCGTCGCCGCGGCCGGCCTCCAGTTCATCGGCCTCGGCAACCCAGAGACGCTGAGCTGGGGCACGATGCTCTACTGGGCGCAGAACAACGAGGCGCTCCAAGCCGGCTCGCCGCTGTGGGCGATCATGCCCGGGGTGTGCATAGCGATCCTGGGAGCGGGTTTCGCCTTGTTGAACTACGCCTTCGACGAGGTGAGCAACCCGGCCCTGCGCCCGGTCCGCAGGAGGCGCAAGCGGTGAAGCCGTCGGTGCCGCTGAGGGCTGGGGGGCAATTGCCGGCGAGCGTGCCCGCCGCGGCAAAAGAGCGTGACCGGGACCAGGAGCGTGCCCCCGGTCAAGGGCGCGACCGGGATGTCGTGCTGGGCGTGAGCGACCTCAGCGTGGACTACCTGAGCTCGGCAGGCGCCGCCAAGGCCGTCGACCGGGTCAGCTTCGACCTGCACCAGAGTGAGTTCCTGGCCGTGGTCGGCGAGTCCGGTTGCGGCAAGTCCACACTGCTTTTCGCCATCGCCCACCTGTTGAGCCCTCCAGCAGAAGTCACCGGTGGAAAGGTCGTCTTCTCCGGCCAGAACATAGTGGCGATGTCGGAGAAAAAACTGCGGGCGCTGCGCTGGCGGGGCCTCTCGGTCGTGATGCAGTCCGCCATGAACGCCCTCAACCCTGTGTCATCGATCGGAGCCCAGTTCGCCGACGCCTTGAGGGCGCACGGGGAAAGCGACCATGACGCGGTGCGCAGCCGGTCCCGGCAAGTGCTCTCGATGGTGGGCATCGACCCGGTGCACCTGTCCAGCTACCCTCACCAGCTCTCGGGCGGCATGCGCCAGCGGGCCATGATCGCCATGGCCCTGCTGTTCTCCCCTGAGCTCATATTGATGGACGAACCGACCTCGGCGCTCGACGTCGTTGCCCAGCGCTCGCTGATGGTACAGGTGAAGCAACTCCAGTCCGAGCTCGGCTTTGCCATCATCTTCGTGACCCACGACATGTCGCTCGTGTCGCACTTCTCCGACCGGGTGGCCGTGATGTATGCCGGCCAGGTGGTGGAGGCGAGGGGGACCAAGCGGCTGTTCGACAACCCGCTCCACCCCTACACGAGAGGCCTGCTCGAGGCCTTCCCTTCCGTTTACGGGCCGAAGGTGCCCTTGCAGGGGATCCCTGGCAGCCCGCCGGACCTCGCCAACCTCCCGGTGGGTTGTAATTTCAGCCCACGCTGCCCCGAGGTGATGCCCCGTTGCCGGGCGGCTGAGCCTCCGCTTTACCAAATCGAGGACGCCCAGGTCCGGTGCGTGCTCTATGACGGCGGGGCCAGCGTGCAGGGAAGCGGGGCCAGCGCGCCAGGAGGCGGGGCCAGCGCGCCAGGAGGCGGGGCCGGCGCATGAGCGGACTGAACGGGCACGTCCCCGCCGCCGCGGCCGGCGCATTGTTGAAGACCGAGGGCCTCACCCGGCATTTCCGCATCGGAGGCGTGCGCGGCCACACCCTGCACGCGGTCGACGACTTCGACATGCACATCGCCGAGCGCGAGATCGTCGCCTTGGTGGGCGAGTCCGGGTCGGGCAAGTCGACGGTGGCCCGGCTGCTCGCGATGGTGTACCGGCCCACCTCGGGGAAGGTCCTCTTTCGCGGCAATCCCGTTTCCTCCCTCCGCCGGCGGCGCCAGCTGCTCGAGTACCGCGGCCAGGTCCCGATGGTGTTCCAGGATCCCTTCAGCTCCCTGAACCCGGCCCACACGATCGGTTACGCCCTGGTCCGCGGCTTGAAGCTGCACCGCCCGGAACTGGGCCGCCGCCAGCGCCAGGGGGAGGCCGAGCGCGTGCTCCAAGTGGCCGGCCTGGTCCCCCCGCCAGTGATCATGGCGAAATACCCCTACGAGCTTTCAGGCGGGCAACGCCAGCGGGTTGGCTTCGCCCAAGCTCTTTCCTACCGCCCCAAGCTCGTGCTGGCGGACGAACCCGTCTCGATGCTCGACGTCTCGATACGGGTCGGGCTCCTGAACATTATGGCTCGCCTGCGCGACGAGGAGAAAGTCTCGCTTCTTTATATAACCCACGACATCGCCTCTGCCCGTTACGTCTCCGACCGGGTGCTGGTCATGTACGCCGGCCACCTGGTCGAGCACGGCCCAGTGGACGAGGTGCTCCACAACCCTGTCCACCCCTACACCCGCCTCCTGCTGTCGGCCGTGCCAGACCCCAGGGCCAAGATGTCGATAACCTCGGCCAACGTCGGCGAGCCACCCCGGGTGATAGACCCTGGCGAGGGCTGCCGGTTCCGCTGGCGCTGCCCGCTCGCCACCGACATCTGCGCCCACGTGACCCCGCAGCTCAACGAGACCTCTCCCGGGCATGCGGCAGCCTGCCACGTCAACGCGCCGGGCCCGGCGAC
>JBOGGK010000413.1:0-6944 GCA_050744045.1 Acidimicrobiales bacterium
AACCTGGGCCGGTCGCCAGAGCGGCCGGCGCCTGAGCGGGTGGCTGGAACGGCCGGGCCCCGCCCGGGCCCGGGCACCGGCCTGGCCGATCCCGGCGGGCGGGCCAGCTTGGCCAGCCCCGGCCCGCAGGCCGAACTGGTGGACGGCACCGGTGACCGGATCGAGTTGCGGGGCCTGCGCTTCCTTGGGTGCCATGGGGCGTTGCCCTGGGAGGCAGGCGCGGCCCAGCCCTTCGAGGTCGACCTCGACATCCTGGCCGACCTGAGCCAGGCCGGGCTCTCTGACGAATTGGGGGCCACGGTCGACTACGGGCGGCTCTGTGAGGCGGTGCGCTCGGTCATCGAGGGCCCCCACGTCCAGCTGCTGGAGCACCTGGCCGAGCAAGTGGCCGAGCGTGCCCTGTCCGTCGCTGGTGCCCGGGCGCGCGGTGCCGTCGTCGTGGTGCGCAAGCTGCGCCCGCCCGTGCCCTTCCAGCTGCGCTCGGCGGGGGTGCGGATCTGCCGCTGGCGGTCGGGGCCGGGTTCGCCAGCAGGCGGCTCTCGAGCACGGTGACCGGGGAAGCGCGCCGGCGGGTGTTCGTCGCCCTGGGCTCCAACCTTGGCGACCGCCGGGACAACCTGCGGACCGGCCTTGCCCACCTCCCCGACATGGTGGCGGTATCCAAGGTCTACGAGACCGAGCCGGTCGGCGGGCCCTCGTCCCAGGGGCGTTACCTCAACATGGTGGCCGAGCTGTCCACGGGCCTCTCGCCGCAGGAACTGCTCACCGTGGCGCACCGGGCGGAGGCCGCCGCCGGCAGGGTCAGGGCCGAACGCTGGGGCCCCCGCACTCTCGACGTCGACATATTGCTGGTGGGAGACCTCGTCGTGCGCTCGGCCGAGCTCGAGGTGCCGCACCCGAGGATGTGGGTACGCGGCTTCGTGCTAGTGCCCCTGGCCGACCTTGCCCCTGAACTGGTGGCCGGGCACCTCACGCCCGTCCTGCGTAGCGGTGTCAGGCCCGCCGGTACCCTCGGGGCCCGCACCGAGGGAGGCGTGCCCGAGGCGTGATCGTCACCGACCAACCGGAGGAGTTGCGCCACTTGTTGGACGAGGCGCGCCACGCAGGTAAGCGGGTCGGCCTCCATCCCACCATGGGTGCGCTACACGGGGGCCACCGCTCCAACGTCCGCCAGATGGCCGCCGAGTGCGACACCGCGGCGGTGAGCATCTTCGTCAACCCGCTGCAGTTCGGGCCGTCCGAGGACTTCGATGCCTACCCGAGGAGCCTCGAAGCCGATCTCGCGCAGGCCGAGGAGGCGGGCGCCCACATAGTGCTGGTGCCCTCTAATCGGGCGATGTTGGGCTGTGACCCTGTGGTCTCGGTGCATGTCGGGCGGCTCAGCGAGGTGCTCGAAGGGCCGAGGCGGCCGGGCCACATCGACGGGGTGGCGACGGTCGTGACCAAGCTCTTGTCCGTCGCCGGCCCCTGCTGGGCGTACTTCGGCGAGAAGGACTTCCAGCAACTCGTCGTCGTCCGCCGGCTGGTCTCAGAGCTGTTGCTGCCGGCCGTGGTCGTCGGGTGCCCTACCGTCCGGGAGCCCGATGGGCTCGCGCTGTCGCGCCGCAATGCGTCCCTGAGCGACGACGAGCGGCGGGCGGCCCCGGCGCTCTACTGGTCGCTCCTGGCCGGCAAGCGCTTGGTGGAAGAACAATCGGCCCGGGGCCCCGAGCAGGTCCGGGCGGCCATGCTGGCGGCGGCCGCCAGAGAGGCGCTCCTCGAGCTCGACTACGCAGAGGTCGTCGGCCCCGAGACCTTACGGACGCCGCCGGCCATCACCGGGGAGGTCCGGCTCCTGGCGGCGGGGCGGGTGGGCCGCACCCGGCTCATAGACAACGTGGTGGCGTCGCCCGGGGAGGCCTGAGAGCATGCTGATGGCTATCGACGTGGGCAACACCCAGATCGTGGTAGGCCTCTTCACCGACGACGACGATGGCGGTGCCGGCGCCGGCGAACTGGCCCATCAATGGCGGGTGGCCACCCACTCGATGTACACCGCGGACGAGTTCGCCCTCCAGCTTTCCCAGTTACTGGCCCTGGAGGGCCTGTGCCTCTCAGACGTGAGCGGTTCGGTCGTGTCGTGCGTGGTGCCGCCGCTCCAGATGGCGTTACGAGAAATGGTCGGCCGGCGCCTCAGCGCGCCGAGCATCGTGGTCGAGCCCGGTACCCGCACCGGTATGCCCGTGCTGGTGGACAATCCGAAGGAGGTGGGCGCCGACCGCATCGCCGACGCGGTGGCCGCCTACGAGCGCTGGGGAGGGCCGACCATAGTGGTGGACTTCGGCACCGCGACCAACTTCGAAGTAGTTTCCGCGCGGGGGGAGTACCTCGGGGGCGTCCTTTTCCCCGGGCTCGAAGTGTCCCTCAACGCCCTGACCGCCCGGGCCGCCATGCTCCCTCGGGTCGACATCGCCCCACCCCGCAGCGTCATGGGCAAGAACACGGTCGAGCAGCTCCAAGCGGGCATCTTTTACGGTTACGGGGCCGTGGTGGAAGGAGTTTGCGCCAAATTGAAGGAAGTTGTGGGACCGGCCACCGTCGTGGCGACAGGGGGCTTGGCACCTGTGGTCGTGGGGTCTTCCCCGGTCATAGACCATCACGAGCCCTGGCTGACCCTGTACGGCCTGCGCACCATCTACCACCGCAACCGGGCCGGGACCGAACGCCCGGACGGAAAGCACGCAAGTGGTTGAAGCTTTCCCCTACCGCGTCGAGGTGACGGCCCATGCCGGCGAGCTACAGCAGCGCTACGCCGGCCTGGCTCCCGAGCGGGGCAGCGGCCAGGACGTGACGGTAGCCGGCCGGGTCATGCTGAGGCGGGCCATGGGCAAGTTGACGTTCATGACGATGACCGAGTGGACGGGCTCGCTGCAGTTGTTCGCGGGTGCCCAGTGGACCGAGCGCTTCGCCGAGCTGAACCGGCTCTCGATCGGCGATTGGGTAGCGGCGACGGGCGAGGTCGTCCGCACACGGACCGGCGAGCTCTCGGTGCGGGTGCGCCAGTGGTCATTGCTGGCCGAGGCCCGCCGTCCTTTTGCCGACAAGCATCACGGGATAACCGACGTCGACACGCGCTATCGCCAGCGCTACATGGACATGTGGGCCAACCCGGGGGTGCGGGATGTGCTGCTGTTGCGCAGCCGGGTTGTCTCGGCACTGCGCAGGTTCCTCGAGGCGCGCGGGTTCGTCGAGGTGGAAACCCCCGTTTTTCATACGGTCCCCGGCGGTGCCGCGGCGCGGCCGTTCGTTACCCACCACAACGCGCTGGGGGTGGACCTTTACCTGCGCATCGCGCTGGAACTGCACCTGAAGCGCCTGGTCGTCGGGGGCATGGAGCGGGTTTATGAAATAGGCAGGGTCTTCCGCAACGAAGGCCTTTCCCCCCGCCACAACCCAGAGTTCACGATGCTCGAGCTGTACCAGGCGTACGCCGATTACCACGACATGATGGAGCTGACAGAGCAGATGGTAGCCCGCGTCGCCGAAGAGCTCGCCGGTGGCACGGGGCTCCGCTACGGGGGCAGGGCCCTCGACCTTTCGCCACCGTGGCGCCGGGCGACAATGCTCGAGCTCGTTGCCGAGCATTCCGGCCAGGAGCTCGACCTTGAAATGGCCCCGGGTGAGCTCCGCCGTCGGGCAGCGGCTGCGGGAGTGGCACTGGAGGAGACATGGGGACCGGGCAAGGTCATCCTCGAGACCTACGAGAAGACGACCGAACCATACCTGTGGGGCCCGGTGTTCGTGATGGATTACCCCAAAGAAGTGTCCCCCTTGGCCCGTGAGCACCGCTCCAGCCCCGGGCTCGTCGAGCGGTTCGAGCCCGTCGTCGCCGGGCGCGAGCTAGGCAACGCCTTCTCTGAGCTGACCGACCCAGACGAGCAGCAGGCCAATTTCGAGGCCCAAGCCAAGGCCCGGGGCGCCGGGGACGAGGAGGCGATGCCGTTAGACGCGGACTACGTCCGCGCTCTCGAGTACGGCCTGCCTCCAACCGGCGGCCTCGGCGTGGGCGTCGACCGCCTGGTGATGCTGCTGAGCGGGTGCGAGACGATCAGGGACGTCATTGCCTTCCCCACCCTGCGCCCGGGGCCCGGCGATGAGCTCGGGCCGGTCCCAGGGAGGAACTCGGGGCGACTTGGGTGAACCAACGCGCGCCAAGTCGTCTTTTCTTCACCCCGACCGGCTCTGGCGGCACCCCGCCGCCACTACCGAGGGGCCCCGACGCCGGGCCTTCGTTTCCTGCGGCGCCCAGGCCAGCTACACCGGCGGGGTTGGCGCCCCGCCAGGCTGGTCACATGCGGTCGTGCTGCTCCACCACCCTCTCACGGCCGGCCGGCGTGTACTGAACGCTTTCCCTCCTCGTCGCCCGGCGGGTGCTGCCGGCGGCGAAGATGGCGCAACCTATGATCACTGAGACGATACCGACGATGAACAGGATCACCCCTACGGTGTTGATATCGAACCCGGTGGTGGTGACCGTCACGGCCCAGTTGAGGATGGCGCCGACGACGACGAGCACTATGCCAAGCCCGACCAGACCGGTCCCAGCTCCTCTGTACATTTGCCCTCGATTCTCTCGGGGGGCGCTCTTGGCTGCGCCCGGGATTGCAAGCGACGCTTTTCGGCTGCACCCCGGATTGCACCCGACGCTTTTCGGCTGCGCCCGGGTTGCAGGCGATAGAGCCGTAGATACCCAGTGCTGCGCCGTCTTAGCCTTCGCCCGCCGGCGGGCCGGGCCGGGTCAGGTCAGGCGCCGAAGGGCCTGGTCCGGGCCGGGTCAAGTCAGGCGCCGAAGGGCCTGGGCCGGGGGGGCGGGCCGGGCGGCGCTGAGTTCAGCCGGCGCGCACGGACAGGTCGTCCAACAGCCTGTGCGCCATGCCCGCGAGAGTGGAACGGACCGCCGGGACAGCTTTGCCCTCCCGGTTGCTCCCGGCCCCGGCCGGCCCGGGCATTGCCCTCAGCGCCTCGGCGGCCATGTCGGCCCAGCGCCGCCCCTCGGCTATGGAACCCTGGACGGCGTCGGTGGCGAGGATGATGCCACGGACCTTCTCCAGGTCCGGCGCGTCCAGCGGCCGGCCAAGCAGTGCTGAGAGCTCCCCCCCGCGCCCCGGATCGGCGAGCGCCCGTATGACGGGCAGGGTGTAGGTGCCCTCGACCATGTCGTGGCCGGCCGGCTTGCCCAGCTCCGCCTCCGTGCATACGAGGTCCCGCACGTCGTCCCAGATCTGGAAGGCCATCCCGAACGCATGGCCGAAGCGGGTGAGGGCTTCCACCTCCGGGCAGCTGGCCCCGGCGGCTAGGCCACCTATGCGGGCCGAGGTCGACAGCAACGATGCCGTCTTGGACGAGATCGCCTCGAAATAGGCCGACTCGGGGCGGGCGGTGCTGTAGGCGTACTGCAGTTGGGTGATCTCGCCCCGGCACAGGCGGACGATCGTGCTGGCGAGCACCCTGACCACGTCCGGGCCGAGGCCCGAGGCGATCTCCGACGCCCGGGCGAGCAGGAAGTCGCCGGCCAGGATGGCGACCAGGTTGCCCCACCGGGCATTGGCGCTCTCCACGCCCCGCCGTGAACTGGCCTCGTCGATGACGTCGTCGTGGTAGAGCGAACCCATGTGCACCAGTTCCACGCATACCGCCCCAAGGACCACGTTGGTGCCCGGCGCCCCACCGGTGGCGGCAGCGGACGCCAGCGACAGGGCTGGGCGCAGGCGCTTGCCCCCGGCATCGATGAGGTGGGATGCCACTTCGGAGAGCAACGGCTCGGAGGAGATCACCGCCTGGCGCAGCTCTGCCTCCACCCGGGCCAAACTTTCGTCCAGGCCGGGAAGGTAGAGCAGCTCCCAGACGTTCATTACTCGACGATAGGCCAATGTCACGGTCAAGTACGAACCCGCCTGCGCTGGTCCGGCCACGTCCCCGGCGCGCCCCGAGAGGCGCGCCCGCGGGACCTGGATGGGCGGGCATCCCAGGCGGGGGAGGTCAGGCCGGCTGCCGCCAACGCCGATGGCAGAGGCTGTAGGTACACTGGGAGGCGCAAGAGCCCGACAGAAAGGGTATGGATGACTTGCATGGGGAGTTGGGCAGCAATTACAGGGCCATCTAGCGCCGGCTCGCTCCAAGTGCCGCGCACCGGAACTGCTGAGGAGGCTGCGAGCGTTGTTTGAGCGCTTTACCGATCGAGCCCGACGAGTGCTGGTTTTGGCCCAAGAAGAGGCTCGGCTGCTTAACCACAACTTCATCGGGACCGAGCACATACTGCTCGGCCTGATCCACGAGGGCGAGGGCGGGGCCGCCAAGGCGTTGGAGTCCCTCGGCATCAGCCTGGAGGCGGTGCGCGAGAAGGTGGAGGAGACGATCGGCCCGGCGGGGACCTCCACGACCGGTTCGCCTCCTTTCACGCCCCGGGCCAAGAAGGTCCTGGAGCTATCCCTTCGCGAGGCGCTGCAGCTCGGGCACAACGACATAGGCACCGAGCACATGCTCCTCGGCCTCGTGCGGGAGGGGGAGGGCGTGGCCGCCCAGGTGCTCGTCAGTCTCGGGGCCGACCTGTCCCGGGTCCGCCAGCAGGTGATCCAGCTGCTTTCGGGCTACCAGGCGAGCGGCCCGGAGAAGGCGCCGGCGGGCGGGGCCAGCAGCGCTCAGGACGTCCCTGCCGGGAGCCCGGTCCTCGACCAGTTCGGCCGCAACCTGACCCAGCTGGCCCGCGAGCGCAAGCTTGACCCTGTGATCGGCCGCGAGCGCGAGATCGAGCGCGTCATGCAGGTGCTGTCTCGGCGCACCAAAAACAACCCCGTGCTGATCGGCGAGCCCGGGGGGGGCAAGACCGCCATCGTGGCGGGGCTCGCCCAGCGCTTCGTGGCCGGCGAGGTCCCCGAGACGCTCCGGGGCAAGCAGCTGTACACGTT
>JBOGGK010000414.1:0-1897 GCA_050744045.1 Acidimicrobiales bacterium
CGTCTACTCCGAGGCCGCCCAAGCCAGCCCTGGGCGGGCCGTCCGCTATTCGGACCTCAATTTCATGCTCCTCGGTTGGGTGCTCGAAGCCTACTTCGGCCGCCCGCTCGACGAGGCGTTCGCCGCCGAAGTGGCGGGCCCGCTGGCGCTGGCGCGGACGCGGTTCTTCCCGGCCCCGGGCGAGCGCGCCGCCACCGCGGCGACCGAGCTCGACGGGGACCAGCGCAGTGAGCCGGGCCTGGTCTGGGGCACGGTGCACGACGGCAACGCCTTCGCCCTCGGCGGCGTTGCCGGCCATGCCGGCCTGTTCGCACCTTTGCCCGAGCTGGCCCGCTTCGTCCGGTCCCTCCTCGTCCCCGAGGAAGGGGTCCTCTCCAGGGAGTCGGTCGCCTTCATGGCCCGGCCCCGGGCGGGGACTGCTGGTGACGTCAGGGCCCTGGGTTGGAGGCTGAGGCCGGAGGGCTGGGGCGACTGGCCCCAAGAGACGATCTGGCACACCGGCTTCACCGGGACCTCGCTGCTCGTCGACCTGGAGCGGGGCGTGGGCGTGGTGCTGCTCACCAACGGCGTCCACCCCCAGCGGCGCATGGGCGAGCTCGCTGCCGTGCGGGCAGGAGTGCACCAGCTGATAGCCGAGGCACTGAGGTGACGAGCGGCTGTTTACCGGGGCGGGTCGACCGCCTGGAGGTCCGACCAAGGCAGGCTCGCCACTACCTTGTACTCGGGTTGGCCGCCCCAGCTGGCAGAGATCGGGCTGGCGCCGCTGTAACCCTGCGCTGACCAGTCACTTGGCTGTTCGGCCTGCAACATCACCGCGCCGCCTTGGTCCACCACCACCATGCCGTAGCGCTGGACCGCCCGGAAGACCATCTGGGCGAACGGCGTCAGGCCTGAAGGCATCGGCGTCCCTGGGGCGAAGCGGAACCACTGGCCTTCCGCGGGTTGGCCCGGGTTGCTCCCGCAGTCCGTGCGGTCGGCGGGGTAGACCGAGTAATTGCAGCTGGGGAGGATCACGGCTATGGCGTGGTCGATGGACCCCGATGCGACATCGGCGCTGGTGATGGTCGTCGCCAGGTAGCTGATGCCGGTGGCCGACAGGCCGTAGGGGGAAGGGAAGACCCCGTCTGAGCTGGCCATGTCCAGCCTGCCGCCCCAGCATGCGGAATACGTGCCGTTGGCGTTGCGCTTGGCTTGCCACAGCTCCCACTCGGTACTGCTGGACGGTTGGTAGATCACGAGAGGGTTGTCCGAGGAACCGTTCAGCTGGGCGAACGCGGGGACCGGGATCGATGTCCCAGTGTCGGCGGTGAAGTTGCCGCAGCCCGGCGAAGGCGTAACCGTGACCGCCGGCTGGTTGGCGGGGACCCGGTAGATGGGTTCCGTGTTCACCCCCACGCTGCCGTAGTGGCTCTGGTAGTCGGCGACCACGTCGTTGGCGAAGCGAGCCGAACTCGGGTCCACGGCCCAGCCCTCGACGTCGCTGTTGAACAGGCTGTGGGGCCACAACGACGCCGGAGGGACGGGCCCCGCCAGGGGAGCCGGCGTGGTGGTGACGGTAGTTGGAGGATCCGAAGTAGTCGGAGGGTCGGGTGCTGCCCTGGGCGCCGAGGCCGTGGTCGGCACCGGGGTCGTAGTTGGCACCGAGGTCGTGGTCGGCACCGGGGTCGTGGTCGGCACCGAGGTCGTGGTCGGCACCGAGGTCGCCGTGGGGCTGTCCGTAGCCGTGGCGAGCGTCGTGGGCGGGTCGTTGCTCATGCCCAAGGTGCCCGCCGGCGACGACCCCGCCACGGTGAACAGGGCCCCGACCGAGCCCGCCCCGCTGGCCGTCGGGGCCAGAGCGCCCGAGGCGGTGACGCCCGAGGCGGTGAGGAAGCTGCCGCTCGGCACGGTGTAGCTC
>JBOGGK010000415.1:0-2677 GCA_050744045.1 Acidimicrobiales bacterium
TCATGGGGTGCACGCCAAAGTCCCACCACACGGGATGGATGGCATTCCTGGCACCCACATCCTCTCAGAGGCTGTCCTGCTCGCGCTCGTGGGCGGTGCCGCCGGCGTCGGCGCAGGAGCGCTCGCCACCGCGCTGTACGCCTCCACTAGGCACGAGCAAGTCGTGATCCCCGCCCTCGCCTGGGCGGGCGGCATCGGTGCGGCCGTCCTCATCGGGGCCGTCGCCGGGCTCTGGCCCGCCATACGAGCGGCGCGCCTGCCCCCCACCCAAGCGCTGTGGAGCATGTGAGCCGGTGATGAGGGGTCACGGCTGGGAACCGAACGGGGTGACCTGGGAAAAGACCGATCGCCACTCTGTGTGCTCGGCGCACCCCGGGTCGGGGCGGTTCCCGACCTATCGGGCCGGACCGGGGCGGCCGCGCCGGACCGGGGTTGCCGGGGCTCGGTTCGCGTCAAGAGCCGCACTGGGCGTCGGTGAGCGGAACGGATCGCCGGTGAGGACCGAGGGAGGGTGGTCCCAGCCAATTCGCAGCGTTCGTCTCGGCCAGGGGGCGCACCGTGATCGGTGCGCCCGGTCACGCCCGATCACGTGCAACTTGCGCACCTGTGGGTGCCGAATATTCGATCAGCTGCTGACCTGCGGCTTTCCGACAACCTCAGCGAGCTGTAGCACCCGTGGCACGTATCAACGGAGCGTGGGTAGGACCGGTCGTCTCACCGCGCCATAATCCGTCGCACTTTGAAGTCGTGGTGCGGCGTCCTCCGAAGGAACATCCTGCTCAACGGGTCGGACGGCGTTCTCGGCACGCACAGGTAGAGGAAGGAGAAGACCACGACGAGGGAGCATCATCGAGCTTGTTATGGCTGGTCAAGATGCTCGCCGAGAGTTTCTGGACTGTGAGTCTTGTGATCGCGTTCTACGTGCCAGGCGGTAATCCACCGCTTGGGTGAGCCAACGCATTGGGCTGGTGTCCGGTGACTGCGAGCGTGACCCATTTTTGGACTGGCTTCGTGCCCTTGAAGGGATCTGTCCGCTCGTGGTCGCCGGCCCGGCCCGGTTGGAGTGCTGGCCTGATCAGGAGCTTGACCGCCGAGATCGTCCTCGGCGTGTCTCATCACAGTCCTGCCGTCTCCTCCCGGACCGGATCCAGCCACGTCCATCCGGCGAAGGAGCTGAACGTATGACCATACTCTCAGATCACGTCGAGGTCGTCATCGGTGTCGACACCCACAAGCACACCCACACCGCCGCGGTGCTGGGCGCCGTGACCGGCGGCGTGCTCGCAGAGACGACGGTTCCGGCTGACCCCATCGGTTACGCGGAGCTCGTCTCTCGCCGATGCTCATGGTCCTTCCCGGGCCTGGGCGATCGAGGGCACCGGGAGCTACGGTTCGGGACTCACCCGCTTCCTCCAAGCAGGTGGTGAACAGGTGATCGAGCTCGATCGACCGCGTCGGAATCGACCGCTCAATGAGGCGAAGAACGACTCAATCGATGCTGTCCGGGCGGCACGAGAGGTGCTCGGGAGGACGAAGCTGGCAAGCCCCCGTGCCAGAGGCGAGCGTGCCGCCCTCGCTGGCGTGCTCGTCGCCAGGCGTTCCGCAGTCCAAGCTGCGACCGACGCGCAGCGACAGCTGCTCAGCCTGGTGCTGACGGCACCTGAGGTACTCGCGTCGAAGTTTCGCGGTCGTCGCAGCGCCCAGGTGGTCGCTCGGGCCGCCCGGCTGCGGATCGATCCGCTCGGGGACGCAGAGACTACGAGCACGGCGTCGGTGTTACGCAGCCTGGCGCGTCGGATCCTCTCCCTTCAGGCCGAGGCCGACGAGCACCGCCGTGCTATCACCGCCATCGTCTTTTCGATGCATCCCGACCTGCTCGGCCTGTGCGGTGTTGGACCGATCGTTGCCGCCACCGTGCTGTGTGCCTGGTCCCATCACGGACGATGCTCCACCGAGGCTGCCTTTGCCAAGCTTGCCGGTGCGGCACCGATCGAAGCTTCGAGCGGGCAGACGGTCCGGCATCGCCTCAGCCGTCACGGAGATCGCCAGCTCAACCGTGCTCTGCACACCGTCGTGCTCACGAGGCTTCGCTGCGATGATGCGACCAAGGCCTACATGGAACGCCGGCGAGCCGAGGGCAAGAGCGACCGGGAGATCAAGCGCTGCCTCAAGCGATACGTCGCCCGAGAGCTCTATCGACTCCTCGAGAGCCCCCCAAATCGCACTTGACGCGACATAGGAGCATCCCTTCAGGTTCTGGCCTTTCAGCCGAGAACCCATCCGCCGAGTTCAGGCGACGATCCTGTACTCGTCACCTCGGGCGCAGACACGGAAGCCGGCCGCTGGCGCCACCGGTGGTACCATATACCCGTGGAGAAGACGACGCTGTATCTGCCGGAGGACCTCAAGGCGGCGGTCAAGCGGGCTGCCGCGGAGAGCGGGGCATCCGAGGCGGAGATCATCCGCGAGTCGATTCGTAGGTCGCTCGGCGGTGTCCGCCCTCGTCCTCGTGGTGGCCTGTACTCGAGCGGGCAACCGACCGCTCGCGACGCCGAGGAGATGCTTGCCGGCTTCGGGGAGCGCTGAAAGGGTGCCTCCTGTCATCGTGGACACCAGTGCCCTGCTGGCGTTCTTCGATGTATCCGAGCCCGACCACGAAGCGGTGTCGCAGGTGCTT
>JBOGGK010000416.1:0-4388 GCA_050744045.1 Acidimicrobiales bacterium
GAGATCCAGGCCCCGGGCATCGTCGACCGCCAGCCTGTAAAACAACCGCTCCAGACAGGCATAAAGGCGATCGACTCGATGACGCCCATTGGCCGGGGCCAGCGCGAGCTCATCATCGGTGACCGCAAGACGGGCAAGACCTCGATAGCGGTAGACACCATCATCAACCAGCGGGGCCAGGGGGTTAAGTGCGTCTACGTCGCCGTAGGCCAAAAGGGCTCGACCGTGGCCCAGACCGTCAACACCCTGCGCGCTCACGGCGCCATGGACTACACCGTCGTCATCAACTCCCCGGCGTCAGACCCGGTCCCTTACAAGTACCTGGCCCCCTATGCCGGCTGTGCCATGGGCCAGCACTGGATGGAGCACAGCGAGGACGCTCTCATCGTCTACGACGACCTGTCCAAGCAGGCAGAGGCGTACCGGACGCTGTCGCTGCTGCTTCGCCGGCCGCCAGGGCGCGAGGCGTACCCAGGCGATGTCTTCTACCTGCACAGCCGGCTCTTGGAACGGGCGGCAAAGCTTTCAGACCAGCTGGGCGCCGGATCCCTCACCGCCCTACCGATAGTCGAGACCAAAGCGGGCGACATCTCCGCCTACATCCCCACCAACGTCATCTCCATCACCGACGGCCAGATCTTCTTGGAGACCGATCTGTTCTACGCCGGCATCAGGCCGGCCATCAATGTCGGCCAGTCGGTGTCGCGCGTGGGCGGTGCCGCTCAGATAAAGGCCATGAAGTCCGTCTCGGGGGCGCTCAAGATCAACCTCGCCCAGTACCGGGAGCTGCAGGCGTTCGCCACGTTCGGCTCCGAGCTGGACCGAGTCTCGCGCGCCCAGCTCGAACGGGGCGCCCGCCTGACCGAATTGCTCAAGCAGCCCCAGAGCGCACCCGTGCCGGTCGAGGAGCAGGTGGTCGCCATCTACGCCGGCACCAACGGGTTCGTGGATGACATCGCCACCGAGGACGTGCGCGCCTTCGAAACGGCGCTGGTGCAGTACCTGAGGTCCAGCCGGTCGGACCTTCTGGAGCACGTCCGCGACACCAAGGACCTGCCGCCCGCCGCCGAACTGGAGGGCGCCATCGCGGAAGTGAAGAAGGGCTTCACCACGATCGCACCGGAGCGGCCGCCAGCGGGCAGCGATAGCGCCGGCGATGCTGGCCGCCCAGGGCCGGCGCCGCAAGAAGGGGGCAAGGCCGCATCACAAGAAGGGGGCACCTCCGTGGCCGAGGCCGCCACCGGGGCCGAAAGCGCCCGGGACGTACTGCCCGAGGCGACGGGCACCCCCACGAGGGGGGCTTAGGCGGGTGCCTGCCGGCCAGGAGAGGACCCTGCGGCGCCGCATCCGCAGCGTCCAGTCCACCCAGAAGATCACCCGGGCCATGGAGCTGATCGCGGCCTCGAGGATCATCCGCGCCCAACAAGCCATAGCCGCGGCCAGGCCCTACACAGAGCGCATGCGCGACGTGGTGGCCGAGGTGGCGGCGACGCCGGAGGCCAGGGGCCACTGGATGTTCTCGGGGGGCGGGGAACGCTCCGTGGTGGTGGTGCTCGGTGCCGACCGGGGGCTGTCGGGGGCGTTCAACCTCTCGGTCCTGCGGGCGGCTGACGAGCTGCTGCGCGAGCTTTCCTCCCGCGGCCCCGACCCGGCCGTCGTCGCCGTCGGCCGGAAAGCCGTGAGTTATTTCAATTTCCGCCGCCGGGCACTGGCGGCCCGTCTCGAAAGCATCGCCGACCGGCCCCGCTTCGAGCACGCCCAGCAGGTCGTCGCCGCGATTACCGAGCAGGTGGAAAGCCGCCAGGTGGGGCAGATTTACCTGGTCTCGACCCGCTTTTCGAGTATCGGTTCCCAAAGGGCCCAAAGCAGCCGCCTCGTGCCGCTCGAGCGCGGGGAGAGGGAGAGCACGGCCGCGTTCGAGTTCGAGCCGGGGCCCTCGGAGATCCTGGACCGCTTGTTGCCGCGATGGCTCGAGGCTGAGATATACCTGGCCCTGCTCGAGTCGGCCGCCTCTTTCCACGTCGCCCAGCAAAGGGCGATGAAGTCGGCTACCGACAACGCGGACGAGCTGATAAAGACCCTCCGACGGGCAATGAACCGCGCTCGTCAGGACGCCATCACCACCGAGATCATGGAGATAGTGGGCGGCGCCGAGGCATTGCGCCAGAGCGAGGACCGAGAGCCGGCGGCCGGCACCGACGTGTACGCCTTCCCAGAGGCGAGTTGACTGGAGCGAACGTGACAATCACAAGCACTACAACCTCGGGTGCGCCCGGCCACCCGGCTGAAGCCACGAGCCGTGAGGGCCGGGTGGTCGCCATCGCCGGGCCCGTGGTGGACGTGGAGTTCCCGCCCGGCAACCTGCCCGAGATAAACCACGCGGTCGAGATGGAGGTCGACCTCGAAGGCCAGCGCACCAAGGTCATGGCCGAGGTCGCCTTGCAGATCGGCGAGGGCCGCGCCCGGTGCATATGCCTACGGCCCACCGATGGCCTGCGCCGGGGCACACCCGTGCGCAACCTGGGCCGGGGCATAACGGTGCCCGTGGGCGATGCCGTCCTCGGGCACGTTTTCAACGTGGTCGGCGACGTGCTGGACTCCGAGGACCTAGGCGAGGTGGCGGACCGTTGGGAGATCCACCGCCCTCCTCCCGAGTTCGACACCCTGGAGCCGAAGTCGGAGATGTTCGAGACCGGCATCAAGGTAATCGACTTGCTGGAGCCCTACGTGCAGGGCGGCAAGATCGGCCTGTTCGGTGGCGCCGGAGTGGGCAAGACGGTGCTCATATTGGAGATGATCCACCGGGTGGCCGAGCAGCACGGCGGCGTCTCGGTCTTCGGCGGGGTGGGGGAACGGACCCGTGAAGGCAACGACCTGTGGCTGGAGATGAAAGAGTCAGGCGTGCTGAAGCGGGCCGCCCTCGTCTACGGGCAGATGGACGAGCCGCCTGGTGTGCGCCTGCGGGTGGGCCTCTCCGCCCTCACCATGGCCGAGTACTTCCGGGACGTGCGCAACCAAGATGTCCTGCTGTTCATCGACAACATATTCCGCTTCGTGCAGGCGGGTTCGGAAGTGTCGACGTTGCTCGGCCGGATGCCCTCGGCCGTCGGTTACCAGCCCACGCTGGCCGACGAGATGGGCGAGCTCCAAGAGAGGATCACCTCGACCCGGGGCCACTCGATCACTTCGGTCCAAGCGGTATACGTGCCCGCCGACGACTACACCGACCCCGCCCCGTTCACGACCTTCACCCACCTCGACGCCACCACCGAACTGTCGCGCGACATCGCCGCCATCGGCATCTACCCGGCGGTCGACCCCCTGGCGTCCACCTCCAACATCCTGGCGCCCGAGGTGGTCGGGGACCGCCACTACCAGGTGGCCCGCCGCGTCCAGCAGGTGCTCCAGCGCAACCGGGAACTACAGGACATCATCGCCATCCTCGGTATGGACGAGCTCTCCGAGGAGGACCGCACCACCGTGCTGCGGGCGAGGAAGATCCAGCGGTTCTTGTCACAGCCGTTGTTCGTGGCCGAGGTCTTCACCGGGATAAAAGGCATCTACACACCAGTTTCCGAGACGATCGACTCCTTCGAAGCCCTCGTGAGCGGGGACCTCGACGAACTGCCCGAACAGGCCTTCCTCAACGTCGGTGGGGCCGAGAGCGCCAGGGCCAAGGCTCGCGAGCTCGAAAAAGGAGCCTGAGCGCCCCCGATGGCCACTACCCAGGTCGACCTGGTCACGCCGGCCGGCACCCTGTACTCGGGCGGAGCGGAGATGGTCGTCTGCCGCACCGCCGGCGGTGACATAGCCTTCCTGGCCAACCACATGCCCTATGTGGGCGCCCTAGAGGCCTACCCGCTGCGCATCGTCCGCCCCGAGAGCGGCGTCGAAGAGCTGCGCTTCGACGTGAACGGCGGTTTCGTCGAAGTCAACGACAACCGGGTGGTAGTCCTCTGCGACGCTGCCGAGCCCGCCCGCGGGGCCTAGCCGAGAGCGCCGAACAAAGGCTCGCCCTGACCCGCCGGCACCGTCTCGGCGTCGCTCTCCTCCTCGACCCGCCCTGCTCGACCGAGGTCGACGCCCTGCGCCGGGCGCTCGGGGACCCCTCGGTCTACCAGGTCGCCCCCCACATAACGTTGGTGGCGCCAGTCAACGTCCGCACCGAGGCCCTGGCGGACGCGCTCGGCGTGCTGAGGAAGGCCGCCTCCGGCCAGGAGGGCCGGCTCCGGTTCGAGCTCGGCCCCGTGGCCAGCTTCGAACCGGTCAACCCGGTGCTGTACCTGGCCGTGCGGGGCGAAGGGCCGGGGGCCATGGCGGACCTGGCCCGGCTGCACCAGGCCGCGCTCGCCGGGCCCCTGGAGAGGCCCGAACGCTGGCCCTGGGCC